>CAZQIK010000021.1:0-10524 GCA_964593085.1 uncultured Spirochaeta sp. | reverse complement strand
TCGTACTCGCCAGATGTAGAAATTATGAAGGACACGGCACGCAAAGAGACATTAAGTTTTTTAGACAAGCTGCTGGAAAAAGAAAAAAAGATTCTTATGTACCGCTTTGCTTTCTACGGCGATAAAAAGTATACCTTAAAAAATATTAGCGACGAGATGGGAATCTCGCCCGAAACAGTGCGTCAGGTAGAGCTTCGGGCGCTCAGGAAACTGCGTGAACGCGCCGATGAAATTCGGGAGCACGTGTACAATTAATTGCGATGGTCGGGACGCTACGGCGCCTCGACCTTTATTAATCGCCCTGGTGATTGACCACAGCTCACTCTTTTCAATAGGTTCGGTGAATGGCTGCGGACAAACCCAACAATGCTCAGGGCAAAAACACAGGCAAAACAGTAGGTAACACGAAGCGGAAGACCTCAGCCACACAGACTTCAGCCAAACAGGTTGGTCGCAGAAAGGTTGGGAAACGCCGCCAACGGATTGTACTTGCCTACGGAGTTTTGTCGGCTACAACCTTGGTTTTACTACTTGCTGTGGGGTTGCTGGCCGGGGGAATCTTACAGCCGGAGACAGCTCGGGAGACTGAAGATGCGCTTAGCTGGGAACCAGAATACGCGCCCCTGGCACCCCAAGCAGATCCAGCAGCTGAACCGGAACTTGAGCCGAAAGTGGAGCTGGCACCTGAATCGGGACTGGAACCGGGCCTGGAGCCTGCACCTGAATCGAAGGCAGTCCCGGATTCGGCAACAGCCATGCTACCTCGCGAAATAGCCGGGCGCCTTTACTTTGTCATTGACGACGCGGGTTACAGCATGAAGCAGCTCGAGCCCTTTCTTGAGTTTCCGGGTGCGCTGACCATAGCGGTTTTACCCCAGCTTGCGTTCTCTACCTCGGCGGCACTCGCTGCGTTGAGAGCAGGTAAGGAAGTCATACTGCATCAACCTATGGAGGCCGAGAGCGACAAGGATCCTGGGCCCGGGGCGATTTATGTGGGTGATAGCGCCGAGGAGATTCGGGCGGTACTTGCTGGCAATTTAGCAACGGTTCCGGGTGCCATCGGAATGAATAACCACATGGGTTCACGCGCTACATCGGATCGCGCTACAATGGAGCCTGTTTTGCTTGATGTGGCGGAAAGAAATTTGTATTTTCTTGATAGTAGAACTGCGGTTAGTACGGTTGTTGCCGAGACTGCACGGAGTTTGGGGCTTTCGATATTGGAGCGGAACGTGTTTCTAGACAATAACCCAGATCGTGACTCAATTGATGCTGCTATTCGTGAAGGTATGGAACTTGCGTCTCGCCGAGGCCACGCGGTTATGATTGGTCATGTTATGGTAACTGAACTTGCCGAGGCCCTTCACGATCTCTACCCGGAGATGATGGAGGAGGGGTACGAACTGCTGCCGCTCTCGCAGTTGCTGAGTAACGGTCGCGACGACGCTTTGCCCGCTCATGCTCATCCTCGGAATTGAAAGTAGTTGCGACGACTGTTCATTGGCAGTAGTAGAAGACGGTTGTCGCATCGTTGCGCATACCGTAGCCTCGCAGGTAGAGTTGCATCGGCCATATGACGGAGTAGTTCCCGAGTTAGCGTCTCGTGCGCATACCGAACTTATACTTCCAACCTATCGAGAAACTCTCAGGCGTGCTGGACTTAAGCCGGGTGCTTTGGATGGCGTTGCCGTGACTTCGCGTCCAGGCCTTTCCGGGTCTCTCGTGGTCGGTGTCTCTTTTGCCAAGGCGCTTGCATACGGACTTGACGTTCCGCTTATTGGAATTGACCATATTCTTGCGCACTTGTATGCACCACAGTTGGAGCAACCCATTGAGTACCCGTTCTTGGGCGTATTGGTTTCCGGGGGGCATACCCTGATCTGTAAGGTTCAGGATTTTGACGATATTGAGGTGCTGGGCACCACAATAGACGACGCCTGTGGCGAAGCCTTTGATAAAGTAGCCAAACATCTTGGGCTTGGATATCCCGGCGGAGTTGTTATTGACCGGCTTGCGCGGCTCGGCAATGCTGAGGCCTTTCATTTCCCCGTTCCGTCGCTGCACAAGGGTGATCACCGCTACGATGTCTCGTACAGCGGCCTTAAGACGGCGGTGGTGAACCAGCTTGACCAGTTTCATACCCCGGGCTTTGAGAAGAGCCATGAGAATATTGCTGCATCCTTTGAGAAGGCGGCGGTAGATATGCTGGTTTCGCGCGTGTTGCGCGCGGCAAAGGATACCGGGCTCACTCGGATTGTTGCTGGCGGCGGCGTTGCTGCCAATAGTTATTTTCGTAGCCGGCTTGCTGAAACCCCGCGGGGCAGGCACAAACCCGCACCCGGTGCTGGGCCAAGCGAGTACACCGTCATTTTCCCACCACTGGAACTCTGTACCGACAACGGAGCCATGGTGGCCGGTATCGGTTACCAGCATATTATTCGTGGTGACAGGAGTGGGCTAGATCTAGATGTAAGTTCCAGAGTTCCACGCTTCCGGCATTCATACCCGTAAAAGAAACCACGGTATGGAGAGCCTCCGCACGTAGTTCCAACGCAGTTGAGATATGAAGGGCATCCAGGGTTTTCACATGAATCGGAAAAGCTTCCATTGCTCGGCGTTTGATCTGCGGGGTTAGCTCCACAAGGTTGATCCCGTCAAGAGCTTCATCGAGTCGTTCAGTCGCCTGCACAAGGCCTTCATCGCTGAGTTCCCCCTCCATTTTGCAACGCAGCAGAACCGAGGAGTCGAGGTTGGCTACCACGAGTCCGTCCGTTCTGCATCAAAAATATCCGTCAGGCTGGCGGGGGAGACGAGAGCCTCGTATTCGCGCCACACCAATGGCGTCCATGCGCGAGAAACGTAGCGTGGGCCATCTTCAAGAGCGGTGAGACGAGCTACGGGCTTGCAATGGTCAAGAATTGTGATTGGCTCACCATTTCGCACACGCCGAATCTCTGCGCTGAGATGTGCCTTCAGTTCTGCGATTGCGACTTTTCGTTCGGTTCCCACATCTCACCTCACCGAGAAAAGACCAGTATATGACTATATTCTGACTATATTATGACTATATTATGACGCTGTCAAGATTTATGCTCGGTATATGTGGGTCAAAAGCGGCGGCCATTCTTCCCAGCCGATAAATACGCTCGCGTGCGGCCAGGAGCGTGGGGTCCCGTAACAGATGCTGGCCCAATAGACCGGGCGTTTGAGGTCCACCGGCACCTGGAGCAGTTCCGACTTGAACTTCCTTACCGACCCACCCCGGCTGGTGCGTCCTTCCGGAAAAACCCTGAGTGTGGCACCGTGTTGCAGGATCCGCCGCATTACTTCCTGTGCCTGTCCAAGCGCTCGGAAGCTCCCGAACAATGTGTATCGCAGGTCGGTCGACAAAAATATGACATCTATGCTCAGTATACCACCGGAGGGCCTTACGCGTTCGGTAGAATACCGAGCTTCTCAAGTTCTTCGCGGATAATGCGTTCCGAGAGCTTGCCGCCGCGCTGAATTACGCGTTCGTTAAGCGTAATGACGGGAGCCTCGGCGCCTTGTTGCACAGCCCCCATTACGTCCGGGTTCTGGAAGAACTCGGGTGAGAAGAGGTCTGCGTTTGTGAAGTGAACTTTGTTACCGTAGCGTTTGGCAAAGCGGTGCTCGAACGCAAGCACCGCGCTTTCCCAGGTGTTGCTGCCTGCACACTCCAAGGCTGGCGGAGCAAAAACCGTCACTACCGCGCCGGAGCCGTTGGCCCCGTCGGCGCGTGCCTCACCGCCGTGAGCGGCGGCAGCGGGCCCGGGACTACTGCCCCGAGCCGCGATATCGTCATGAGAATTATGCTGTGACATGAGATTGCTCCGGAGTGAAGAGCGACTCACCGGCACGCCGTACCATCTCAAGACCCATGATCTCGGTTTCGAACAGCGGCATGGTTGCTACCGGGAGACCAAAGCGCTCGTTAATCTCACCTAAGTACTTCTCCTGCATCAGGCGGCGGGCCTTGAAGTAGTCGTTGGTACAGTTCTCTGTGCGCAGCACCTGGTTGGCCACTACGAACTGCGTGCTGATGTTTGCCTTCTTCAGATCGAGCATGGCGCGATATGCCTCTATCACCGGGGTTGATTCCGGGTAGACCACAAAGGCAAAGGCGCTGCGTTCAGGATCTTTCATCTGTGCAATGATTCGGTCAAAACGCTGCTGGGTGTCTTTCTTCACCTCTTCGCCAGCCTCGGTGGTGGAAACCATCATTCCCACCTGATCTGCGTAGTCAAAAGGTAGTTCAAGCAGGCGCAGTGTATGACCGGTAGGGGCGGTGTCAAACACCACGATATCGTAGTCCTCGCGCTCCACGTAGCCCATGAAGGTATCAAAGGCTGCCATTTCCTCGGTACAAGGAGACTCAAGCTCCTCGCGAACTGCCGCCAACATTTCCTCGGAGTACTTCTTTTTAGCGTCCTCAATAATTCGGTCTTTGTAGGTCTTGACCGCCTCTTCTTGGTCAATCATGACCGCATCAAGGTTGGCTACTCCCTCTATAGGATTAATGCCGGACCCAACATTCTGCTCCATAACCTGCCCAATGTGCGATGCTGGATCCGTAGTGAGCAACAGCGTCTTGAAACCGCGTTCGGCAAGTGCAACTGCAACCGCACATGAAACCGCGGTCTTACCTACGCCGCCTTTACCGGTAAAAAACAGCGCCTTGGACTTGCCAGCAGTGGGCCGAATTACCTCAAGAAGCTTGGCGGAGTCGATCTCGACGAAATCTGCCCCTTTGGTGGGTGTAACCCCGGCCTGGAGCATAATCTCCGGCTTATGGCCATTGGTAGAGAACAGGTCGCGTGCTACGTTCCGCAGGCCCTGCACGCCTTTAATCTCGCCGTTGCGCTGGTACATGTGCTTCACCGGTACATCGAACTCCTCGGAGATGCGTTTGAGATAGTTCTGCTGCATATCGTAGCGGCTGCGGAAGAAGGGAGTGTCACAGATCTCCTCGGCGAGAATACCGTTTACAATGAGCTGTGTTTTCTTGACGCCGATCTGCGCAAGCTCCTTGGAGGCGCGCTGCGTTTCGTAGACCGAGGTGCCTTCCGGCTGCAGTACAAAGGTAAACTCGGTACGGCTTGGGTCGCCAAGTAGACGAGTGGCCTCGTCGTATTTTTTCTTGTTCTCTTGAATTGAGGCTACCGGGCCGATGCAGGTATTGCCGGTGCCCTTAGCGCTCTCTTCTATATGCTTGCTCCAGTCCACCGGAAGCTCAAGCATCCTCAGGGTGTGACCGGTGGGTGCGGTGTCAAAGATCACGATATCGTACCCTGTGCCTTCATCACCATCCTCGCCCGCCATGAAGTCGACGAAACGGTCGAACGAGGCGATCTCGGTTGTACATGGGGAGTTAAACTGCTCCTCAAGAACCTTGATAACGCTCTCCGGCATGACTGCCCGCATAGGAGCCAATGTCCGCTCGCGGTACTCCTCGGTCGCCTTGTCAGGGTCAATCTCCATACCCCAGAGGTTAACTACGCCAAGGGGACGGATCTGATGTCCAATCTCGGTCTCAAAAACATCCGAGAGGTTGCTGGCCGGGTCCGTCGTGATAATGAGTGTGCGTTTCCCTTGATCGGCGTTCTGCACTGCGGTGGCGCAAGCCATGGTGGTCTTGCCGACGCCGCCTTTTCCGGAGAAAAATATATACTGTGTTTGACTCATACTGTTATTCCTCTGTGTGTTTACGGCTTTGTTGCAGATCCTGCAACGAGCTAGGCCGTCGGACTCACCGCAAGATACCCGACAAGCTCGTCGTAGCTTGGAAAGCCGCCCTGCTTTACTACCTTACCGTCCACGGCGGTAACCGGCAGAATATCGGTGCCCTTGGCCTGCAACAGCGCCAACACTTCAGGGTTCTCCATGAACTTCTGGCCGTTCTGTTGCAGCAGGTAGCGCTCTACCTTTACCCCGTGCTCTTTCTTAAGCTTAAGAACTGCCTCATCAATGTCTAATAGAGCCGGGTCAATAGCCGGGCCACAGAGGCCGCCGGGGCAACACATGGGGGGGTCAAAAAGCTCGATCTTGGGATTATCTGAAGTACTCATACATAAACTCCTATGATTACGCGTGGTTACTTGTGCTCACACGCGTGATACGTTGTTGTAGCTCGTCCCCGGAAACAAATCCGACAACACATTGTTCATTTGCTCGTAGTTGTAGGCGCACCTGTAGGCGTTCTAGATCCGCCTTGTAGGGCTCGCCCGATAGAAGGCCAGCAAGCAGGGTCACCAGTTGGTCCATGTACGGCTCGGTCTCTAAGCGATGGTAGGCCCAGGTGCCGCGCTTTTGAGCGGTTACAAGCCCTGCTTGTTTGAGTGCCGAGAGGTGCCGTGAAACCTGGTACTGCGGCACCTGCATGGCGTCCACCAACTCGCAGACACACAGCGGCCGGTCCTGTGCAAAAAACAGGTGCAGAATTCTCAACCGCGTTTCATCAGCAAGGTTGCGAAATAAGGTAGCTGGTTTGCTGTGAAGAGCCTGTGTCTGGTCTTGAGGCGGTCCTGTATGCGTCATAATGCATACACTGTATGCGTATAAACGCATGTTGTCAAGCGCATATTGTTTCGGTTTGTAGACTGGTTTGTCGAAATAGAGAAGAATTCAGGCCGACGTCCTTGTAATTAAGAGGCGCTGCATGTAGCTTAAGAGGTAATCTTTTGATACACGAGTAAAAAACTCGTGATCAGCGCTGAGTTGAGAAGCTAAAAGGAGTTCTCCAGTGAAAAAGAAGTATAGGGGTCTTGTTGTGTGTGCTGCAGCGTTTTGCGCTCTTACAATGGGGTCTGAACTGCACGCGCAGGTAGCACTTCGAGTTTCTGGTTCGACAACAGTACAGCCTGCGGCCGAACTGGTTGCAGAAATTTTTGCTCGGTTGTACTCAGGCTCGGCAGACGTGCAGGGCGGCGGCAGTGGAGCAGGGATTCGCGGTGTCCAAAACGGCACGGCCGACATCGGTATGGCATCTAGAGCGCTAACTGCTGAGGAATCCGTAGATCTGGAGGCAATCACCTATGGTTTTGACGCATTAGTCTTCATCGTAAATCGTGCAAACCCGCTGGAAGAGCTCAGATTGAGCGATGTTCGTCAGATCTATTCCGGTGCTACTACTAACTGGCAGCCTCTAAGCGGCTGGGACAACGACATTGTTGTGATCAATAAAGAGATTGGGCGCGCAACGCTGGATTTGTTTGAGGGCTATTCCGGAGTTTCCCATCAAGACCGGGCGGAAGCGGGAGAGTCGGGAAGGGTAACGGCTGAGGCGTATGAAGTCGCTTCGAATCTCGAGGCTCTTACCTTGGTCGGTGGTATTCCAGGTGCAGTTGGCTATGTTTCTATGGGTGCCGCAGAAAGTATGGCTGACGCTGGCATGCCGATTAAGGTCCTCCGTCTCGACGGGGTGGCAGCGAGTGCTGAAACACTTGGGAACGGCAGTTATCCAATACTGCGTGAACTTAACCTGGTTGTTCGTGAAGAAACCGAGCTGACACGGTCATTTACGGATCTTTTTTTTGAACCGGAGCTTCGATCCTATATCGAGGCTTCCGGTGTCGTGCCGGCCGACCGATGACTGGAGAAATTAAGACATGACTGCTTCAATTCGACTCAAAATAAGCATGCCGATTCTTGTGATGAATATCGTTGTACTGCTTGCTTTCCTCTTCATCTATGTATCGGTTCAGGTTGGTTTGAACCAGGCCGTAGATCAACGGGAGCAGGTGCTTGAGCTTGCTCGGAACGTAGATGCACTAAACATACAGATTCGAGATGGCATTCTAACCACCGAGGATCGCTTTGCGATTGAAGCGGCGCAGACTTCACTTTTGGTTCTTGAGGGACTAGATGAAATAGCGGAGCAGTTCCCTGAACAAGCGGAACAGTTTCGCGGCGAGTACCTGGGATTCTTCTCGGGGCTGGTCTCTATTAACTCGCTTTTCAATGAGAACAGACAGGATGAGGGGCGCTTGCGTTTGCAGGAACTCGAAGTTCTTGTTGATCGCATGGCCACAGTGCAGCAGCAAGTTCTAGATAGCGCAGCTGAGCAGTACTCAGCCGCATTGGCACAGACAACCGTGGCAATGCTGAGCTCTTTCTTGGTGTTTGTGTTCATTAGCCTGCTCATTCTCTTGCTGCTTATTCCGAGAATGATTCTTCATCCAATCGAACGCGCAATGAAGGACATGACGCGTGTTGCCAGCGGCGATCTTGGCGGTCAAATAGTCGTCAAGTCACAAGACGAAATTGGAAAAATGAGCGCGGCGCTTGCTACTATGGTTGCACGGCTACGTGAGGTGATAGGTACTGTGCAGGGCTCGGCCCATGAGGTCTCGTCTGGAAGTCGCGAGATTAGCTCAATAACGGATCACCTTTCCCAGGGTGCGGCCGGGCAAGCCTCGGCAACCGAAGAGGTTTCGGCAAGCATGGAGCAGATGGGTTCTAGCATTACCAAAAACTCGGAGAACTCGGGAGTCGCCACGGGTATTGCAAAACAAGCTGCGGAGAACGCCACGCATGGGGCTGAGGTAGTGCAACGTACGCTTGACGCAATGCGGGATATAGCCAGCCGCGTTGGTATTATTGAAGATATTGCGCGCAATACTAATTTATTAGCACTGAATGCGGCAATTGAAGCGGCACGCGCTGGAGAGAGCGGTAGGGGCTTTGCGGTCGTTGCAGGAGAAGTGCGCAAACTGGCCGAACGGAGCGGGTCCGCTGCAGGTGAGATTGCCGAGGTATCGACCAAGAGTGTGCTTGTCGCCGAAGAGGCGGGGCAGCTGCTTGAAACTGTGGTTGCAGATGTAAAGCGCACCGCTGAGCTGATGGTTGAAATTAGCTCTGCAGGTGCTGAACAGCGTTCCGGCGCAGAGCAGATAAACAGCTCTCTTACTCAACTTGATCAAGTTATTCAGCAGAACGCGTCCTCAAGCGAGGAACTGGCATCGATGTCTGAGCAGCTTATGGCACAAGCGCAAGCAATGGATGAGGCAACACGCTTCTTTCAGTTAGGTGATTATGTACAGGATGCGCCAGCAGGGCGTCAGGCGCTGCCGGAACCGCAGTCATAGGGTATCTGTCACACCACATCACACAAACGACACGTGCAAAATATGCGATCTGGCGCATATGAGGTATGCAGCTTCAAGCATGTATCGATGCAGTATTGAGTGCACGCTAGTAAGCTGCAGTGTCGAATGGTTCTCAGGTTTTCAGGGGTCTCGGCGTGCTGTCGGGATCCAGAGCCAGAGGCTTCGGCGGCGGACCAATGTGCGGCCCCGGTGCCGGGTGCCGGGTGCTGCTAGATCAACATAATTTAGGACAGGAAGGAGAACACGATGTCGACATACACAGATACAACACAAGATATTCAAGCGGCGGCTCGCAAATTCGCGGAAGCAGTTGCACATACCAAGATATACAAAGAGTTTGAACAGTACATGATCGAGGGCCATGGATTCGATTTTGCCGAAATGACTTAGCCCGCCTGCGGTTGCTGATAGAGAACGCGGGAAGACTAAAGAAACGATGCATAACTCCGTGTCTTGAGAACCGACTACTCACAAGTTTATGAGCAGCTGCAAGGAAAGCAACTGGACGGCACCCACCTGCGCCTGTTGAGATGCGCGCCGAGGTTCTGGAGCAGCGTCCGTACTCGGACGTGCATATCATGGAGAAGGCGGCAGCCGACGGCGCTTGTGAGACCCGGAGCGATATTCTGAATGAGTTGTATCTTCAGGCGCTGCAGTTTAGCGCACCCGGCACCGAGCTTCGTGTAGCCGTGCCAGCTGGACACAAGAAGAACCGGCTTGGCGCATTGCCAAACCGGTTCCTTTTCGTTGTCCGCATAATCTGAAGTCCGTGTAACGTGAAAACCTTCCGTTACAACATATTCACCACAAGGTTCCCGTAGATCATTCCTGCCGTTGTTGAAAGTACGACCACAAGCCCAGCGTATGTTAACGTCTTCTTTAGGCCCAGTTCACTCCCAATGACCAGCAATGCCGGTAAGGAAAGAGAGGGTCCTGCAAGGAGCAATGCCAGTGCGGGGCCCTGGTTCATGCCTGCCCCGAGTAAGCCTTGCATGATTGGCACCTCGGTCAGTGTTGCGAAGTACATTAAGGCACCGGAAACCGAGGCAAAGAGATTACTCCAGAGTGAGTTTGTCCCAACAAGTCCGGCAATCCACTCCTCAGGAATAAGTGCCATATGCCCCGGCCTTCCAAGAAGGAACCCTGCCACTAACACACCCGCGAACAGCAGGGGGAGGATCTGTACTGCAAAGTCACGGGTAGCTACGACCCAGTCACCCAGTTCCGTTCGCGTGAACCAGCGCACCAGGGTGTAGGCGAGTACGGCGGCAAACACACCAGTGATAGCAAAGCGGAAACGATATATCATGTCCCACCATACAACGTCACCTCCGCCCGGCGCCCAGTTCAAGAACACCAGGATTCCCACCATAGATGCCATGTAAATAACGGTACGGCT
>CAZQIK010000020.1:0-10590 GCA_964593085.1 uncultured Spirochaeta sp. | reverse complement strand
CGAGCTGCGCGCAGACGCTGATGCAGTTTTGGTCGGTGCTGGCACAGTGCAATCCGACAATCCGCGTTTAACCTGCCGAATCAGTGGGCACACCTCGCCGTTACGAGTTGTCCTGGACGGCAGGCTCAGTTTGCCCGCGGCCTCGCTGGTAATTACAACTGCACATGAGACTCCAACCTATGTTGTAACTTCGACGAGGGCAGTTGCCGCACAACCCAAGAAGGTACAGCAACTCACGGAACACGGAGTACGCATACTCACGCTCGGGAACGATTGCGACGAGAACGATCACGACGAGAACGGCGCTACCAACGAAACCAGGGGCGAAACCAGTGAAGACAGCGGCCACACCTGGAGTGTACTCGCGCTTCCTGCAGTGTTAGAACTCTTGTCGGCACAGGGAATTAAGCGACTCCTTATTGAAGGCGGATCCGGGATCATTACGAGCTTCCTCAAGGCCGGACTTTTTGACCGTCTTGTACTGGTAACCGCCCCGCTCATCATTGGCGCGGGTGTTGCAGCGGTTGGTGATATAGAGGTACGCAAGCTCACTTCTGCCATCCGGCTGCGACCGAGCACTCCTCGCTTGATAGGCCCCGACCTTGTGTGGGAGTTGTATCGTGAGTGAGGTTGCTCGAGGGGTATTTTTTACTGGTGAGCACTCGGTTGAACTTCGTGAGTTTCCGTTGGTTGGCAAACCGGGCGAACTAAAAGTAAGCTCTCTCATCACCGCAATTAGCCACGGCACCGAGATGCTTGCGTACACCGGCCGACTTCCGGATACCCCGGACGGGGAAACCCTTGACTCACTCAAGGACGGATACGGTTATCCTCTTCTGTATGGATATATGAACGTCGGAGTGCTTGAGGATGGCTCTAAGGTATTCGCTTTCAGGCCCCATCAAGACTGCTTCTACGCTGCGCCTGAAGATCTTATTTACCTGCCGGATCATATTGAAACTGAAGATGCTGTTCTGCTGCCAAGCCTTGAAACGGCGTTCAGTATAACCCACGATACCGGGTTACACTTTAGGGAGCATGCAGCGGTAGTCGGGTTAGGAGTCATAGGCTTACTTACAGCCGAGCTGCTTCTGCTAGCAGGGGCGGCGTCCGTAATTGCAGTAGATTACTCACATTCCAGGCGCGAGCGGGCACGCCAACTTGGCTGCCGTGTTTGCGCTCCGGGGCCCGATCTGCTCGCCGTAGTTGATGAGCAGACTCAAGGTCGTGGCGTAGATCATGCTGTCCATACCAGTGCATCGTCTGCGGGTCTCCAGAGTTGTGTCGATATGTGCTCACACGAGGGTCACGTTGTAGAGGCCTCATGGTACGGAAGAGATAAAACGTCTATTCACCTAGGTGGGGCTTTTCATCGCAAGCGCATCCGTATTTCCAGCAGCCAGGTCTCCCATATTGGGTCCGCACTCAGCTTGCGCTGGAACAAGAAAAGACGAATGCAGGAGCTGCTCTTGCTTTTGCCTCAGCTTCGACCATCAAAATACATTACACAGAGGTACCCTCTGGCAGAAGCAGCTCATGCGTTTACGTGTATTGCGCAAGACACCAACGCCATACAGATAGTATTAACAAACGAGGAGTCGCCCAATGTTTGCCACCGGAGTTAAAGCGCAACTCACTGCGCACCATTTTTTGCCACATGAGTCCGGACCGGAGTCGTCTCCGCATAGTCATCCGTACGAAATCGAGTGGATCTGTAGTAGCAAAAGTACGAATTCCTCGGGCTATGCAGTTGATATTGCTATGATGGAACGAGTTCTATCAGATGTCCTCGGAGATATAAACAATGTACTTTTAAACGACTTGCCCTACTTTAAACAGCGGCAACCAAGCCTCGAGAATCTGGCAACCTACCTGCACGACATACTTGGTAGTTCCGCTCGAAAAGAAGGTGCGGAGTTTACTACTATGCAGATCACGATTTGGGAGTCGCCTACCGCATGGGCTTCATACCACGAATAAAAGTTCTCCTGTGTGCACCTCCTCCTTCCGGTGCAGTTGGTGGAGGATACCTTTACAACCAAGCGCTCTCACAATACCCAGAGTTTCATTCGCACTATGTGACGTCCAAAGCCCTGCGCAGACAGCTACCGCTTATACTTGCAGATCATGCTCAGGCACGAGACAGAATTACCCATGTCCTCTTGGACAGTCTCTACCTTGCGACCCCGGCAGATCTGACAGCGGCACAGTCAGCGTTGTCTGCGGATCGACGCGCCGCACTTGGCTGGCCACAGATTGGATTGTTGGCGCATCTGCTACCATCACAAAACCTGCAGGAACGCTCTCCATCCGCGAAAATGCACGCGGAGGCAACAGAGGCTATACTGCTTAGCGCGTTCTCCTTTGCCGTAGCGCCCAGCCACTTTGCCGCGGGTGAACTGGTCCGCCTGAGAATGCCAGCAGCGCGGGTGGGGGTGGCATATCCGGCACCAATTGCGACGCCGGGTAACGATCCTAGCGCGGCTCGGGGCGAATCTCGCGGCGCGGCTTATGCCGCGGCGTGGGGCGCACACAGGGCGCTGGCCGGTTCGTCCAGTCCGGCTGGCTCACCCCCAGTTAGGTTCCTCAGCGTCGGCAACTGGTCTCAGCGTAAAAATCTTACGCAGCTCGTTCCAATTTTTGGGACTCTGAAACAGTACGACTGGCACTGGCATATTGTGGTTGGAGACGCGGCACAACAAGATATGGTGGGCCGGGCCGCCTTCACCAACCATTTACACGAACTAGGCGTTCAGGACCGCGTCACTATTGAAAATCAACCCACACGAGCGAGACTCCATGAACTCTATCAAGTTGCCGATTGTTTTATCATGGCTCCTCTGGCAGAAACCTATGGAATTGTGTTTGCCGAGGCCCTTTCCTATGGCTGTATAGTGGTGGCGCCCAACTCTGCCCCTTTTACCGAGTTTCTCACACCTGGCCACGACTCTTTCCTTTGCCAACTGCACCGCCCCGAGGAATGGATTAACGCAGTTAAGACTGTCATAACTCACCCCGAACAACGCATATTCATGCAAAGCAACGCACCTCAGGCATCGGCTGCCCGTAGAACGCACCAAAATACCGCATATGGTTTTTCAGCCTTTCTATCGGGCCTGAGCGCAACAGGCGCGCCACGTGTCAGGGCTGCAGTACTCACACCATTGAGTCGCCCGTGAGCCTCTCCCGAACTCGCCCCGTAGTTTTGCTGGTTGCCGGACAGATATTCTCTAAGCTGGCAGTGGCCCTCTATTTGCTCTCGATGACGCTCTACATACGCGGGCTTGATGGGGGAGCAGCCCTGCTTGGGCTGCTGCAGTTCTTATCGCTGGCCCCGATAGTAGCGCTGTCTCCAGTAGCCGCTTCATTGGCGGATATGAGCGGACGCAAGGCTGTTTTACTTGTCTCGGATGCTGGGCGAGGGGTTGTCTTAATGGCCTTAGCCATGCTTCTTTTTATCTCTTCCCATGCGACCCCGGCGCTGGGCATTGCGGCGGTTCTGCTAACTGCTTTACTGGTAGGTATAGGCCAAGCTACGTTTCAGCCTGCAGCAGACGCCTTTCTGCCGGATCTTGTGCCCGCGTCGGCGCTTGGTCCCGCAGTGGCAGTACGAGGAGCCTGTGTTCAGACTGCTAACCTTGCTGGCAATGCCGTTGGTGGCCTTGTGTTTTTATCATTAGGTGCAACCGGCAGCACCACTATAACGGCTGCCCTGTTTCTTGTGTCGGCCGCATGGGAAACGCTGCTACCTGAACCCGCAGTAAGTGACAAAAAGCCCACATCGAGCCCGCGCCGACCAAATGTAGCTCGACTTGTGAAACGACTTGGAATGCAAACTCGCATTGGCTTACGATTTGCCCGCCGTACGCAGGGACTACCTGCCCTGCTCATCATGAACCTCTTTTTCCACGCAAGCTTTCCTATGCTGCTCATAGCCTTACCGTTTTTTCTTGAGTTTGAACTGGCACTTGGCCCACAGTACCTTGGCTATTCTTTTGCCGCCTTGCTTAGCGGGGGCATCACTGGCTATATCCTGCTTGCGCTTCTCCGAACTAAACTAGGACATCGGATGTTAGCAGCCCTTGTAGGTCTGACCGCGCCCGCACTTTGGCTCCTTGCGCTAACCGCGAACACAGTACCCCAGCAGTTCTCGGTGCCCCTCTACTTCTTTGCTCTGGTTTTGGCGGGCATGGCAGCGGCGGGGGTGCACCTTGTTGTGCATACCGCAATTGGTGTTGCGGTACGTCGGAACTTTCGAGCTCGGGTGTATGGGCTTTTGGAGGCATCAACCGGCGCCGCCGCCGCGTTTGGATTCCTCTTAGCAGGACCCTTGCTTGACCTGCTTATGGACAGACTACCAGCGGTACTTATGATCTTGGGAGTTTTTGGATTAATCCTTGCAATCGTACCGCTGCAAAACCGCAGCATTCGTGATTTCTTATTGCTTGCTAAAGTGTGAGTTCACTGGCTCAGCCCCTCCGCATTCAAACGGTCAAAGCTGCAACTCCTCTAAGGACTCACAGTAGTTCTTGAACTCGGCAAAAGTCAGTCGTAGCTCTTTCAGTGCTTCTTCGGATGCAGCCGCATCTTCCGCCCGTGAGGACTCTTCAAGGGCTTCACCGGCATCTCCCAAGGGTTTAGCCTCAAGATTCCAGGCGCCCCCCTTAATCCCGTGTGAAACGGTTCGAACCGAGGCAAAATCGCCAGCAGCCAACTCGTCATGCAACTGATCAAGCTGTAGCTCGACTTTTCGTATAAACTCACCAATTACCCGTCTAACTACATCGCTCTTACCCATAAAGGCGGCCACTGCAGCCTCAAAGTCAAACGGGGAAACCTCTCCCGCTCCGCCAGCTGAGCTGACGTGAACCCCCACCTGATCGTCGAGCTGAACAGGATCCGCTATGCTGCCGTTCGCACCATTCTGCCGACCACTATGCTCACTATTATCCGCGCTATCATGCGCATTTGTTCGATCAGCCGCAGAGTCTTGAATCTCGTTATTTTTCAAGTAACGCTTCAGAAACGGGAGCAGGTCATGGCTTTTAAAGGGTTTTGTGAGGTAGTCGTCCATACCGGCTTCCCTACAGCGTTCACGTTCACCCTTGAGAGCATTTGCTGTAACCCCAACAATAGGCGTAGCAAAGCCCGCTTCCCGGATCCGTTGTGTCGCCTCATACCCGTTGAGATTCGGCATCTGAACATCCATGAAGACAAGGTCGCACCCCTGCTCGGTCACTGCCGTGACCGCCTCAACGCCATCGGAAGCGGTCAGCGTTGTATACCCCATCTTGCCAAGGATAGTCTGAAACAGTTGCTGGTTCACAAAGTGATCCTCGGCGATGAGCACTCTGTAACGGGCATTCTCAGACTGCTCTGAACCGTACGACCCGCTACTTTGCGCGGCTTCATCTGCACTTGGCTCTTCTATGCTCTCAAGCTCACCAATCTCTTCAAGCTCACCAACTGATTCTAGCGTCTCCATCTCGTCGGCGACATCAAGGTGATCTCCACTAACAAGGGCTGCATACAATGCATCCGAGAGCCCCCGGCGCTTGATCGGCTTGCCAGCATACGCCTGAAACCACTTAAGCAACTTCATCTTGGCTTCGCCATAGCTTTTCCCGGCCGGGCTAAGAAGAATGAGCTTGCTGTCCCGCAAGGACTCATGAGCCCGCACTTCACTGGCAAAATGCCACCCATCCATTCCCTGCATCTCTTGGTCAACCAAGATTGCATCAAACAACTTACCAGCGGCAACCGAGTAGTTCAGCTTATCCAGTCCGTCCTGTCCAGATTCGACCGTGGATACCTCAGCGCCAAGTGCAGTCACATAACGGGCAATAACCTTCCGTGAATTAACGTTGTCGTCAACTATAAGTACCCGTTTACCGTCAAGAAACTGAAACGGCTGTACAACAACGGGCTCATGCGTATTACTGAGCGGCACGGTAAACCAGAAAGTCGAACCTTGTCCCTCCTCGCTGTGAACACCAATGTGACCTCCCATGAGGTGGACCAGACTCTTGCTAATGGAGAGCCCTAAACCGGTTCCACCAAACTTTCGTGTCGTTGAGTCATCCACCTGGCTAAATGCCCGGAAGAGGCGCTTCCGCTTCTCGTCAGGTATTCCGATACCGGTGTCTTGCACCTCGAAGAACAGGTCTTGAATGCGCCCATTCTTCGTTCGCGGGCGGACCCGCAGATAAATCTCACCGGTCGATGTAAATTTTGTGGCATTGTTAAAGAGGTTAACTACGATCTGACGAAGGCGTACCGGGTCACCCGAAATACGGTCTGGCAACTCAGGCGAAAGAAACGTGATTACCTCAAGCCCGCGTTTATGCGCCTCAAGGCTGACCATATCTACCGCGTCTTCAACCATCGTCATAAGGTCAAACTCAATGTACTCTAAGGTTAGTTTGCCAGCCTCAATTTTTGAGAAGTCTAAAATGTCATTAATGAGACCCAATAAGACATCGGCCGAGAACCGGATTTGGCGACCATACTCCGCTTGTTCGTCGTCAAGGCGAGTATCAAGCAGGAGCTCAGTGATACCGGTAATCGTGTGCAAAGGAGTTCGAATCTCGTGGCTCATGTTTGCCAGAAATGCCGATTTTGTACGAGTAGCTTTCTCAGCGGTTTCCTTAGCCCGCTCGAGTCGCTCTCGACTAAGCTGTTCCTCGGTTGCCTCCTGGGCCAATAGATGCAGCTGAGGCTGCTCACCTGCACCGTCCAATCGACTCAGCTGCAGGCGTAACCATCTTTCGCCCGTTGCGCACTCAAGCACCAACTCCTCTTGGGCATACCTATTTGCAGCAACTTGTTCTAAAGCCGCTTGCCACGTCTCAGTCTGTGCCGGTCCAAAGATCTCTGAAATGGGACGATTCTGGAGCTCGCCAATGTCGAGCAATCCATTAAGAGCTCCATTACAGCGCAGCACTGTTCCTGACCTATCTAGAAGCGCCATACCTGCAGGTGAACGCTCAAAAATTAAGCGAAATACTGAATCAGTGTCCATACTGTGCCGCTCCGGATGCTTGACTAAGAACTAGAAACTGGGCTGCAAAATGAAAACCCACACACTAAAAATTAAGGCGAAGCACTTCGGCAGCCTTCTTCTGAATCCAGTCCGGTTTGAGCGGTTTAATCATATAACTCTTGACCCCATACTTGAGCGCCTCAACGACCGTTTCCTTTTTTGATAGTGCGGAGAGTATTATTACCGGTGTCTTAGAGTCTGTCTCATGAAGATGTTTCAGAACTGCGAAGCCATCCATCTCCGGCATCATAAGGTCTAGAAAAACCAGGTCGAAACCCTCAACGCCGCCGGAGTCGACAAATAGCCGACCGTTTTCAAACTCCATTATCTCAAATTTTGTATCACTGAACGCCGCGTTAATAAGCTCACGAATGACAAAGTCGTCATCAACCACCGCGATGCGGACCCCCGTCTCCATGCTGGAAAGCTCGTCCGCAGTATTTCGTTCACGATTAAAGCGCAAGTCGACCGACTCTCCCGTGTCGACTTTACGGGGGCCTGCCCCCCCCTGGAGGAACTCACTTTGTACTACGCCTCCGTCATCACTCATCACCGCCCCGGCTCGTTTGCCAAGCAGACCATCCATTGCTGTACTTAAGTTGGTTGTCACCTCAAGTTCGGAGTAGTCGGAGCGTTCAGAGACAAAGTCACTCACGTACGTAGAGTTAGTGAGAATCTTAATGAACTTAGGTTTTGCCTTGGTCGTTTCAAGCACCGTATTCAGCAAAACACCAAACTTAAGTGAGTCGGCCGCGTTGATATCGATGTTCGACATCAGGATCAACACCCGAGGATTTTTCAGTTCATACAGCTCAATGAGTTCCTGGATTTTGTAGCGCAACAACTCAATCTTCTCTTTGTTTAGACCTTGAGAAACCTCTATAAAGAGAATTTCATCGTTAACATGGGCTTCAATAATACACGGTGTATTGTCAAGATCGAGTTTGACTTTAAGTGTTTCTCCCACAGCTTCAAGCAACGCGTCTACCTTAACCGGCTTGGTAAAGAACTTACGCACGCCATAACGAGCAATCTGCAAAACTTTATCCCGATCAATTTTTGCTGAAACCATGATTACCGGTATGTCCTTTGTGTTTGGGTCACTGTTCTTCTTTTCAAGCAGCTCCACCGAACTAAAGCGTGACAAGTAATAGTCCATGATCAACAGGTTCGGGACAATCTGGCGTAACTTCGTCGAGGCGTCGAGACCGTTAACCGCCGCAGTTACATCAAAGCCATACTCCTCGAATTTGTTTTTTAGAAAGTCACGGAATAAGCTTGACTCGTCAACAACCAAAATGGTCTTCATAACTTTTTCTCCTGTGTCTATCGTTATAAGGGATAATATCCGGTTAATCAAGTTTTAGCCCTGGAGGAATGGCAAACTGCCTTGCTTGACACAGGTGAAGTCGCGCCGTAGTCTCAAGTACGCAGCCAAAACCCCTTGCATAGTCGCGGTCCAGCTCAATAAATGCCGGGGCGCTTTTGTCGCTTTTCCCGGAGGTACCTAATGTCGATATTGTACGACGAGCAGACACAACTATGCTTGGGCGACCCGGCCTCGCTTCCACAGGGGCGACATGAAGCTCCAGGCGATGCAAGCTCTCGAGCCGAAGCCGTACGCACAGCGGCATCTGGCATGCTGCGCACCGTGTCGGGCTGGCGCAAAATCTTTGCTGCAGATATGACCGATCATGGCGACACACTGACAGGTACCGATATTGATCTTATTTGCTGTGTTGCTGCCGCCTATCATGCCTACCTTGCAGATTCTGTGTCGGCATCCACACAGGTAGGAATTGCTGTAGACTCCAGACCCACCGGTGGAGCTATTGCCAATGTACTCATTCGCTGTTTCGTCTCTTTAGGGCTTACTCCCCACTATTTATTTATCTGCCCTACGCCTCAACTTATGGCGGCAAGCGCCGCACCCGAGGTGGGCTTTTCCGAGTTCATTATGATCACAGCCAGCCATAACCCTGTCGGCTACAACGGTTTCAAGTTTGGTCGCGAAGGAACAGTGTTGCCAACTCAGGAGCACACCCGACTGCAGGGAGTGTTTGAGCAACTAGTGAGCGACAACCCGCGGATCCTTGCTGCAGCAGATTTAACGCAGACTGCACCAGCGCCCGCTGTGGAGCAGATACTCAACAGCGTTACTCCGTTACGTCGGAGCTCGGCTCAATGCTATGAGACCCTGGTAGAGGCGGCATTAGGGCCCGGCGGGGCAGTTGGATTTTCTGCACTCCGCGCTGTGTACCGACAGGCCTTTTTACAACGTAGACTTGGAGTGGTAGTTGACCATAACGGAGGGGCCCGCTGCACCTCCATCGATCGCGAATTTTTTGAGTCACTGGGAGTAACCGTACAGGGACTGAACGACAATGCACGCGAGATCCGCCACGCGATACAGCCGGAGGGAGATGCCCTCATGCCCTGCTGCCGCGCTTTAGAGGCCGCTCACCGGGACAACCCCGGTTTCCTGCTGGGCTACGTCACCGATAACGACGGCGACCGCGGTACCACGGTCATGATAGCAGATGGTGTTGCTAGGCCAATGGAAGCACAGGAGGTCTTTGCACTTGCATGCGTATCCCGCCTGGCTACCCTCGTTTACCAGGGCGAGATCCGCTACAACGAACATGGCCGCTGTACATCCAAGGTGGCGCTGGTGTGCAACGGCCCAACATCACTGCGTATAGACCGCATAGCCGAAACCTTCGATGTCGAGGTCTTCCGCGCCGAGGTTGGCGAGGCCAACGTGGTGGGTCTTGCCAAAGACTTACGCACCCGCGGCTACCTCGTACCTATTCTTGGTGAAGGTTCCAACGGCGGCTGCATTATTCCCCCCGCGCAGGTGCGGGATCCACTCCTTACGGTGGGATCCATACTTAGCCTACTCTTGCCTCCTGCACCCAACGCTAAACAAACACGCACACGCACGTACACCTCACCGACAGCGGCGTGGTGCGAACGGCTCAGCATCTCACCCCCCACCGGCAACATACAACCCACCGAGCTGCTTGACCTACTGCCTGTCTTCAGCACAACCGGCGTTACCGAAGATCGTGCCGTTGTGCAACTTCACACACAGGACTACGCTGGCTTAAAAAATGCCTACGAGTCGGTATTTCGCAAGGAGTGGCAGTGGGCCAAGAACGAGTTTCACAGCCGCTACGGCTTCTCAAGCTATGAGGTGGTGAATCATATTGGCCCCGAAGAGCGCTGCGGCGAGGGGCCTTCCTACAGGCAGGGTTCAGAGCGTAGCGGAATGAAACTTCTATTTAAGGATGGTGGAGGCAAGCCTGCAGGTTTCATATGGATGCGTCCATCTGGCACCGAACCGGTATTTCGCGTCTGTGCCGACATTGAAGGCGCGCGTCCCGCGGATGAAGCCGAACTGCTCCGGGTGCATACCGAACTCATACATCGCGCCGAAGCGTCGGTGCTTCGCGCTTAACTTACCCGGTAAAACGCACCTTCTTTGACCAAAAACCCCTCGGCACAGAGTTGATCCAGGGCATAAGTAACCCGGTCGTACTCAAAGC
>CAZQIK010000019.1:0-10895 GCA_964593085.1 uncultured Spirochaeta sp. | reverse complement strand
GGTGGTTCTTCCTCGTGTCACGGACGGCGAGTTGAGCTTTCACCGTATTGATAGCCTCTCGTTTGCCTCAGACGTACATCGCTACGGAATGAGAGAACCGGCCGGAACGCTTGCCGGATTTGATCCGGTTGCCAGTGCCGCCGGAGGCCAGCAAGTGCTGGTGATTTGTCCCGGTCTTGCTTTTGACCGCAGCGGTAGACGCCTTGGGCGGGGAAAAGGGTATTATGACCGCTTCATAGCGGCTTTACGACATGCGGCTCGGGTATCGCGCAGTGAGAGTAGCTCACCAGAAGTGAACAAAGGGCCGATCTCGGGGGCCTACTCGCCAGTGGTTGAGCCACGCTGGAACTCAGTGGTTGTGTGTGCTTTTGCCTATGCCTCCCAAGTAGTCTGGCAAGTTCCGGCTGGCGCGAAAGACGAACCGGTGGACCTCATTGTCACCAATGAACGAGTTCTCTTAAGCTGATAGCCTCGTACGATGTACGCTGTACTCAACAATATGTGGAGGTTGAGAAACATGAGTGAAATTAAGAGCGCCTTGGAGCTTGCTCTAGAACGCACCGAGGGTGTGAAGGGCGATAAGCGCAGTCTCGAAATGCACGAAAGTAAGCAAGCCGGAAAGTCCCTTGTTGTGAAGGTTCTTGATGAACCGGGTTTTGATGTGGGCGCCAAGCTTGCAGAATGGTCCGGAGATAAGGCAAAATGGGCCCGGGAAGGTTTTCTTGAGGCGCTCAACATGAACATAAGGCTGCCTAATGAGGAAGCTGAGATTGAGCGCATTCTGCGCGTAAAAGACGGACTCACCTTCGTAATTAAAGACACTAAGCGATTAAACTCACTGTTTGAGCAGCTTGATCAACTGCTTCGGCAGTACCTACAGAACAAGAACGATATGGTTGAACGGCTACGGGAACAGTTCGCCGGGCACTTGCGACGTAAGGAGCAGGAGCTTGCCGAACAGACCGGGCGTCAGGTAAAAATGGATCCTGCTCAGGATCCGGAGTTTGCGGAGTACTTGCGGCAGAACATGAATCACCTTCAGTCGCAGTATGCCGAGGTGCTTAAACAGGTGAACGACGAGATCGCGAAGTTGTATCAAAAGAGTCCACGCTAAGCGGCATGTCATCAGAGTAAAACGGGAGGCTGGATGAAGTTTCCACCGTTCTTCAAGCACTCCGGAGACACTGTTCGAGTTCTTTCAATTGATGGCGGTGGGGTGCGTGGCATTATACCCGCCTTGGTGCTGAAGTCGTTGCAGACTCGGCTGACGCAGTTGAACTCGGACGCACAGCTGTGGAACAGTTTTGATCTCATAGCCGGTACTTCCACCGGAATACTCATTGCGTTGGGCCTTACCAAACCCCGGCAAGACTCAGAGGGCAACTTACTCCGGCAGGCCGAGTACGGGATTGACGACATCATCGACACCTACCGCCTGCATTCTGGCGAAATATTCCCGCACAAGACCTTTCGTGCACTGCGACAGATGCTGCAGGCGTTTGGCGAAAAGTACGACGCAACACGCTTTGATCATCTTATAACCAGACTCTATGGACAGACAGCCGTTCGTGACGCACTTACGAATCTTGTTCTTACTGCCTACGATACCGAGGCTCGGAGGCCGTTTTTCTTCAAACGACGGCCCGAACACTATCGGCCAGCGGATGATCTAAATTTTCGCATGCGTGACGCGGCGCGGGCTGGCTGTGCCGCTCCAACTTTTTTTGAACCGGCTTACGTGTCGCCGCTGCCTCCGGCTTTCGGCAACTACTGCCTGGTGGACGGCGCAATTTTTGCCAACAACCCCGCCATGGTTGGGTACATTGAAGCCCGAAAGCTCTTTCCGCGAGCACAAAGATTTGTGATTCTCTCGCTTGGTACGGGGAGTACGGTAAAGCGTTTTACCTATCATGAGATGAAGAACTGGGGGTATATCGACTGGGTCTCTCCCGCTAAAGGAGTACCCATTTCTAGCATCGCAATTGACGGTCAGGTAGAGAGCGTGAATTACCAGCTTCGCAAGCTTGCGGGTGTTGAGTTCCACCGACTCGATACGCCGTTGATTGGATGCAGCGAGGAAATGGACGATGCCGGTGCGGAAAATATGAACTCGCTCCAGCGATTGGCGGAGGGTATTATTCATTCAAATGATGCTCGTCTGGAGACGATCGCACGCACTCTGGTTGACCAGAGTATACGCAGCAAGGAATTACGGTGAGCAGTAAAGACTTTCAGTTCCCACGGGTGGGAGTAATTGGTGGCGGGCAACTGGCGCGAATGATGCTCCCGGCCGCCCGACGGCTGGGGGTAGAGCTTGTCGTGCTTGACCCGGCAAAGAATGCGCCAGCAGCTGCAGGAGCAGATGTATTCCTGCAGGGGGATTTGTACGATGAGAACGCGTTGCGTAGGCTGGCCGAGTCATCGGATATCCTCACCTTTGAGATTGAGCACACAAATACCGAATTCCTGGCCGCCCTTGAGGCGGAGGGTACAGTAATTCGCCCCTCGTCGACTGTGTTGCGCACCATACAAGATAAGCTTACTCAGAAGCAGATCCTATCGGACGCAGGGCTCGCGGTGCCGCGCTTTGCCGCAGTTCCGGAATCCCGGCGCTTTGATCCGTTGGCGCAAGGTTTTGCTTACCCTTGCGTGTGGAAGGCAAGATTTGGTGGTTATGATGGGCGTGGGGTGCGCGTGCTGAGAAATGCCAGCGATTATGAAGCCCTGTTGTCGGATAGCACTGCGCCAGCAACGACACCGGCAACAACACCGGCGCAGGTACCAGCACCCGCTCCGGTACCGGTGCCCGCATTGGTGGAAGAGGCGGTAGCGCTTGAAGCTGAACTCGCGGTGCTTGTTGCCCGGGACGCTGCAGGTAATATGCTCAGTTATCCGCCTCTACGCATGCGGTTCCACGATGAGGCAAATATACTTGATGTTGTGGAACTCCCGTCTAAACTGAGCCCGAACGAGGATAAGGAGCTGCGTCAAGTTGCCGAGGAGGCTGTGCGGGTCCTCGACGGGGTGGGCCTTTTTGCGGTTGAGTTGTTTCTCACCACCGGTGGTTCCGTACTCATAAACGAGATCGCACCACGGCCGCATAACTCGGGACATCTTACTATTGAGGCGTGTTACACCGACCAATTTGAGCAACACCTACGTGCAGTGTGCGGTTTGCCGCTGGGGGCGGTGACGGTAAAGACGCCCGCAGTTATGTGCAATCTTCTTGGGCATGAACGTGCAACAGGTGCCCCGTATCTGAGTGGCGTGCAGGACGCGCTGCGTCTGCAGGGGGTTAGTCTGCACTGGTATGGTAAGGCTGAGGTGCGGCCTGGCCGCAAAATGGGGCACATCACCGCAGTCGCATCCGAGCTCGATGATGCACGTCAGCGCTGTCGAGCAGCGGAAGCGGCGGTCAAGGTATACGGTAGCGATACGGAGTACACGGCACCGATCAGGAGGGCCAGGAATGAATAATGCACAGCTGGTTGCAGTGGTGATGGGGAGCGACTCGGACCTAAAGGTAATGCAGGCTGCCTGCGCCACCCTTGAAGAGTTTGGAGTAGATTACCATGCCGATATCCTCTCAGCACATCGGACACCGCGCCGGATGCTGGAGTTTGCCGAGCAAGCGGCCGAACTCGGCTATCAGGTGATAATTGCAGGCGCCGGTGGCTCGGCCCATCTGCCCGGTATGATTGCGGCGTCGACATCTCTTCCAGTTATTGGCGTACCGGTTTCCGGCAGTAAACTTGATGGGCTAGACTCGCTTCTGTCTATCGTTCAAATGCCCCGCGGGGTACCGGTGGCAACCGTCGCAATTAATAACGCACGAAATGCGGGGCTACTGGCGTTGCGAATTCTAGCGTTACATGATCTATCGCTGTCCCAACGCCTCAAGAGCTTTCAGCAAAGTGAGGCGGAACGGGTGACCGCGACCGGGCATCGACTTGCCAAGCTGGGCCCCTGCGAATATCTGGGTGAGGATATATCCTAAGCAGTTCTCGCATTATTCGGATTCCCCTCCACGCAGGGGCTCCTCCACACAGGGGAGGGTCAGAGTCACCGTACATCCTTCTCCGGGTAGGCTGCTTAATGAAAGCTCACCGTTTAAATCGGTGACAATTCTGTGGACCAAACTTAATCCCAGTCCAACCCCATGGCACTGGGTGCCTGGGACTCTTGCCGCCGCAGTAACTGAAGCTCTCGTCGCGCCCGGCTTCTCGGGTGTGGTTGCGTCCGTGGAAAATTTGGTTGTGAAGTAAGGATCCAGTACTCGTTCCAGATGCTCCGGGAGTATCCCATGACCGGAGTCGCTCACCGAGATGTGCACATGATGAGGGTGCGGCTGTTGTTGTGGCAGCTGTTGCGGCAGCGCAGCCTCTACGCGTACCTGTATCTCACCACCGTCAACTCCTATGGCAGAAGTAGCGTTAGCGAAGATATTTGTGAGCATTTCCTGGAACAAAGCAGGATGTGTCGCAATCATATGCTCTCCGGTCAAGCGGCTCCGAATCCTGATGTTTTCTGGAATCTGGCGTTCCAACTCAAAGAGCGCCTCCCGCATGAGATTGAGCAGCGTAACCGGTTGCGCTGGCTCTTTGCCCGTATGAGCATTGCTTACATAAGCAATGCGTTGAACAAGATGAGCCCCGGAAGAGGCTGTGGCCTGAATGTCGCGGTGGTAACGACTAAGCTCCTCATCCTGTGCACCCCTGCGTGTAGCTTTGCCCGTAAGCATAAGAACGTCGGAGAAGGTTGCGTGCAGATCATGAGACAGGCCTGCTCCGAATGTGCGCAGGGCCTCGTTCTTGCGTCTGCGTAGAAGATTTTGCTCAGCCGCCCGCATGTGGGTAATGTCGCGTCCAAACCAGAGAACCCGAGCAACTGAGTCAAGCTCGACATCGTCAATCGACCATAAAAACAGGCGTTCCTGTTGGTCATAGCTGGCTGTAAGAATCTCCGCATTCCGTATATGAAGGCCAGACCGGTGCTTCTTTAGAAGACTTTCAACAAGCGGCTTGTTACGCCAAGCGGTGAGCTCGGCAATGTTCATGCCGATGCATGAACCACGATCCATGCTGAATAACTCGAGTGCAGCCGAATTGAGATCAATGATACCGCCCTCGGGATCCAGCACGAGAATGGGATCGGGGGCGGCCTCAAATACCGCGGTATGCAGTTGGTTGGACGAGAATCTGTCTTGCGTAAGCTCTGGATTATGGTTGCGAATCCGGGCGGCAATCAGCTCTCGCTCAACTGCAGCCGCCAATGTATTGAGCTTGTTCTTGTTGATGTAGTCACGTGCGCCACGGCGCATTAGGTCGGCAGTGTTGTCTTCGCCAATAGAACCAGCGAGGATAATGAATGGAATATCCGAGGTCGAATGTGCTTTCTGATACGCCGAAAGACTTTGTAAGGCATGGGGAGCACCAAAGCTTTTGAGCTCATAGTCACAGAGAACGAGGTCCCAGTGTCCTGCATCCAACCGAGTTTCAAAATCCTCCAATGAATCGACCCGCTGAAACTGTACTCGGAAGCCACCGCGCTCGAGAGCCCTGCGAGTGAGAAATGCATCATCTTCGGAGTCGTTTACATGGAGAATACGAAGTTCTCTTCCGGTCACACTCATTCCTGCCGTACCCAATACCTTTTCTTCAACATGCGCTTGCTCTCACCCCCGGGCGTGTTGTCAAGTGTTCCAATGTAACTTCTCGGCTCCCGCATAGTAGCGGCTAAAAAGGCGCCAAACCACGACAAAAAGTGAGGCAATGACCGGGCCAAGAATAAAACCCACCAGGCCTAACCATGCGATCCCTCCAAAGGTAGCCAGGAGTACCAAGGCCGGATGCATGCCTGAGCTGTCTCCCAGTAACATCGGTTTCAAAACATTTTGGCTGAAACTGACAGCCGCAAAACTTATCCCGAACATGAGGAGACCTGCGACAAGGCGCCCGGACAGCATAAGAACAATTGACCCCGGCACCAAGATCGAGAGCGTCCCAAGCAGGGGAACCATTGAGATTACGGCCATGAGCATACCCCACAGGAACGGAGCTGGCAAACCGAAAATCAAAAACATAATTGCGCCAAACACCCCTTCACCTAGCCCGATGACAACAGTGCTTCTCAGTGTTGCCCCAGCGGTGCGAACCGCCTCATTCGTGATGCGCTCGAAATCATCGTCAGCGAGCGGTAGGAGTGTTTTTATACCGTCAATAAACTTTGGCCCGTCTACCAGAAACATGAATACGAGTAATAGCACCAACATAGTTTGCGCAACACCCTCGGCAAGGCCGACAAAGGACCTTTGAAACGCATTCAGCGCAAGATCTCCCAGTCGCTGAAAATACTCCTCGGTACTTTCTACCAAGTCCTCCGAATTTAGCTCAGCCAAGGATGGGCCAACCACCGGCAGTTCTTGGAGCACCTCCAGCAGGGACTGCTCACCGCGGAACTCTTCGTAACGTTCCGATAGTTCGACGTAAGCAGTTGATAGCTCGGCATAGGCAGCCGCCCCAAGGAGGCCAAGCGGAAGAATGACTGCAACCGCGAGGATTATCACCGTTACAACTGCCGCTGGCGGTGCGTGGTTCCTGAAAATGCTCTTGAGACGGCAAAACGGCGCCCAGAAAATTCGCGCTGCCAGGGCAGCGAGAATAAGTGCAATAAAAAACGGTGCAAGCATACGCAGGAACACCACGCTTACCAGCACCACCAGGACAAGAAAAAAGACCTCAAAAAAGCGCTTGCGCTGAGACTCTTTCGCCATTCTGCTCCTCCATTTGTGTGCAGCTCCTGCTCATCCATGATATAGTAACAACTAGAGATGTTCGACACCAGTGCTTGGAGAGATTGCGGATGATTGCGGTGCCGTTACCACCTCCCGATAAACGTACGCTTGAACGTGAATATAGGGCAGCGCGGGTTAAGTATGAGTCGCTGCTTCATGAGTTCAGGCATGACATGTCTGCAAGATTCCGAGCTCTTGAAATAGAACCCACGATAAAAGCGCGGGTAAAGTCCTTTGAAAGCTATTACAAAAAACTCATGACGCGCGCACGAAGTTTTGGCTCAAATGCTGAATTAGTTGAAATTTCCGATTTTCTTGGCCTACGGGTTGTGTGCCCTTTTTTAGAGGATCTTGGAGTAATAGAACAGCAGCTGCGGGCTGCATATCAGATCGTTGAGGTCGAACGCAAAGGGGCGGAGTACTCGGTCCACGAGTTTGGGTATAGCTCAATCCACTATCTTATACAGGTGCCCATGGACATGTTGCAGCGTGCGGGCTTTGACGATGCGCAGATTTGTGAGGTGCAGGTGAGGACAATCCTGCAGGATGCCTGGGCCGAGGTTGAGCATGAACTTATCTATAAGAACGAGTTCAGCCCCTTCGACGAGCCGTTGCGACGCAAGCTTGCGGCACTCAACGCCAATCTGTCGCTTTCGGACATCATTTTTCAAGAAATTCGTGAGTATCAGCGCCAGCTTCAGTCCGAGCTACGCAAGCGTCGGCGCGGCTTTCACTCAAAAGTTTCCGAGCTGAACATGGAAGATGGAAACGGTCATACCTCAGCCCCTCGTGTGAGCACGGGCTTGGGTGATCTGCCCGGGCCGGGAAACGATACTGGTGTTTTTGCAGACGAAGAACACACTCTGGAGATGTATCATAGCGCCATTGTTGCCTCGGGGGGAGACTCGGTAGACAATCTGCTGCTGCAGGCCCTGCTGGCACATAACAGCGGCCATCTAGAACGCGCGGTGGAGCTCTACGGCCGCATCCTTCAACATGACCCAAAACCCGCTACGCAGGCGGTAATTCTTGTACATCGAGGTATGGCTGAGTTCTCACGTGCAAAATATGATGAAGCCATTCGGGACTTTACGAAGACACTTGAGCTTGACGCCGCTAACGTGAAAGCGTTTTATTACCGGGGGACGGTGCTTCGCATGATGGGCCGTCATGGTGAATCCCTTGCCGATTTCGACCGGTGCGTAGATATCGACCCGTATCAGTTCGATGGTCTATATGCACGAGCACAGCTTCGCTTCGAGATAGGGGACTACGCCTTAGCAATGTCCGACTGTGACCGGGCACTTGCGCTGGAGCCGGATTTGCCGGAGCTCGGGCGCTTTCGCACGCTTGTTGCCGAGGCGGTCGGAAAAACCATGTAGACCATCGAGCGTTGCTGTGAGGGGACTCACTACACTATGACTGGAGACGAAATGGATAGCACAATACCACAGAGATTTTTTGCGTCCGATAATGCTGCACCTGTGCATGCTCGTGTTATGGAGGCGCTTGCTGACTGCAACACGGGGCATCAGTTGTCGTACGGTGCCGACCCTGTTACTGAACGGTGCCAGAGCATGTTTCGTGAACTCTTTGGAAAACAGAGCGAGACTTTTCTTGTCTACAACGGTACCGGGGCAAACGTAGTTTCGATTGCGGCGGCACTCCGCTCATACCAAGCGGTTATCTGTAGCGATGTAGCCCACATTAACACCGATGAGTGTGGCGCTGTTGAAGCGCTTACCGGCTGCAAGCTTCTGCCTGTAGCCACCTCCGACGGCAAGGTGAGTGTAGACAGTTGTGCCGCCTTACTCCCTGACCCCAATTTTGTGCATCATGTTCAGCCGGGGTTGCTCTCAATCACGCAAAGCAGTGAACTTGGGACAATCTATGATCCGGAGGAAGTGCGCGGGCTATGCGATTTCGCACATGAGCACGGCCTCTTGGTTCATATGGACGGAGCGCGAATTGCAAATGCAGCAGCGGCACTTGGCTGTTCGCTTGCCGAGGTTTCAATGGAATGTGGTGTTGACCTACTCTCCTTTGGTGGCACCAAAAATGGGCTCATGTTTGGTGAAGCCATTGTATGTAGAAACCCCAACGCGCTCCCTGCCTTAGCTTTTTTGCGCAAGCAGACGGCCCAGCTTAACTCCAAGATGCGCTACATTGCAGCACAGTTTGAAGCGCTCCTGCAGGACGAACTGTGGAAAGAAAATGCGATGCGCGCCAACAAAGCTGCTGCAACGCTAGCTGCAGGCTTGCAAGAGTTTCCCGAGTTGCGTTGGCCGTTTCAGCTTCAAGCAAATGCTGTTTTCGTGCAGGTGCCCCTTGAATGGATCCCATACCTGCAGCGCCACGAACTGTTCTATGTGTGGCAACCCGAGCAAGGTCTGATACGCCTGATGTGCTCGTATGATACCGGAGCGCAAGACATAGATCGGCTACTGAGCCGTTTTCGTGAGGCTGCGGGTCGGTAAGCTGCGGGTCGGTGAGCGCAGTCTTTGCCGAGAGTCGTCTGGGCCGAGTATACTTTATAGTAAGGCAATGGAGGAGGTGCCAGGAATGTCGCTATCAGGGGAATATAACATAGATGATTTTGTCGCGGTTTACGCGGGAGATACCGACATCATAATGGAAATCAGTGATATCTTCTTGGAGGAAGCTCCCCAGCGTCTGTCGGCTCTGCAAACCGCACTCGCGTCCGGTTCCTATGACGGGGTTGACCGGGTGGCTCACTCGCTGGCCAACACCTCTGGTACTCTTAAAGCCGAAGCGACCCTGGATCTGTCGCGTGCGGTAGAAAGCGCCGTGCGTTCGGGAAACAGTAACGAAGTTGAAACCTTATTGCCGCAACTTATAGAGTCACTGAGCGAAGTAATAAAAAAGGTTCGCGAGTACCGCGACACATTGTAACAGGCTCACCCGCTATGTAGGCTCACCACCGCTATGTAGGCTCACCACGCAACAGGTTTACCGCCATTATGCAGGAAGGGCTTAGTCGGGCCGGCGTTCAGGAATAGGCTGAGGGTCTTCTCCAGAGGCAGCAAACTCACGGCTTAAGAAAAGCGCACAAAAGCAATGCCCATACTCGGCTTGGTCTGGAATGTTGTAGTCACACGGACACGTAATGTCTTTGTCGGCGGCTCGCGTACCTTCACCATCACGACACGGACAAAGATAGTAACCGCAACGATTGTAATTTGTTGTTAAGCCCTGTATCAGATCCTCAAGGAATTCCGCATCCGGGTTAACAACCCACCCATTGTGTTGAGCTACGCGACGCACGAATTCACGAGTCTGTTCGAGCGACTTGTTCGTTGTATTCACGGGCGCAGTTTCTTCCATATGTTCATGCTATATCCCCAGCACCGACCGCCATTCCTTTTCGGTGAACCCGGAAAGAGCCTTTTCGCGGTTGTAAACAAGCACCGGAAAAACCGGCAAGCTGTCGTAGCGTGAGCGTAATTCGTCTTTAACTTCGCGCTTTAAATCAGGGTCAATCTGATCAAGAAAGACGTACTTGTAGGAAAGGTCCTGCTTTTTGAGAAAACTCATTGCACGCTTGCAAAATGCACAGGTGGAAAGTGCTATCACGAGGATCTCCTTGCCCGTGTCGGTACCAGCCTCGCTTTGAAACTCGACGCTATCTAGTATATCCGCCATTAAGCATTCCTCCCTCGTGAAACTATAGACCGCGAACCGCGTTTCCGCAAGGCGTCAAATCACGCTACATTGACAGCACCTCGCTTTTTTCGTAGTGTTGCCCCATGAATCCCGATCGGCCCGACCAAACTCATGGTGACTCAAATGGAGATGGATCTGCCGAAGGCTTTCTTAGTCGCTTGTTGGCGACTTTTTTTAGCGGTGATGATCCCGACCGTGAGAAGAAAAAGCTCCTCAAGAAGTTATCGAAAGAACTAAAAAAGCGCAAATCAAAACTCTATAAGCCGCGTAATGAAGAGGCTGGTGTCGATATCGCTAAGTTCTTTTTTGATATTTATCGTGTTGTAGCTCCTGCCCAGGCCATTCTTCAGAACGCCTCAGCCTCTGGAGGTATCAAGAGCATTGTCATTGACTCATTTCTCAGTGATGAACAGCGCGA
>CAZQIK010000018.1:0-10990 GCA_964593085.1 uncultured Spirochaeta sp. | reverse complement strand
AAAGCCGTGCCGGTAGTGTTAAAAGCATCAAGGATTTCCGCGCCAAGCTTTGCGCTCATAGACTTACCTGAGCGGTCTCGAGCAGCCTTGATTAACCAACGCATGGCTAACGCTTCACGCCGACTGTCGCGCACCTCTACCGGAACTTGGTAGGTTGATCCACCAACACGTCGACTTTTAACCTCAACGCTCGGCTTCACATTATCTAACGCTTTCAAGAAGACCGATAGTTCGTCTTTGTCGGTCTTACCCTCTAAGGACGACATCGCATCGTAGAACACGTTTGTTGCGGTGGACCGCTTTCCATCCACCATCATTCGCGAAATAAACTTTGCTACAGTCTGATTTCCGAAACGCGGATCCGGAAGTATAGCTTTGTGCGGTACAATTTTTCTGCGGGGCATATTCCCTATCCTTCCCTATGCTTTCGGTCGCTTAGTACCGTATTTGGAGCGCGCCTTTCGTCGAGCATCAACGCCGAGCGTATCTTTAGCGCCGCGCACAATGTGATAGCGTACACCTGGAAGGTCTTTTACACGCCCTCCACGCAAAAGAACTACGGAGTGCTCTTGAAGATTATGGCCAATGCCGGGAATATAGGCCGTAGCTTCAATTCCGTTTGTTAGTCGTACACGAGCAACTTTCCGTAGCGCCGAGTTTGGCTTCTTCGGGGTAATTGTCATTACGCGAGTACAAACCCCACGCTTCTGCGGACAGTCCTGCAGTGCGGGGGACTTTGTTTTTTTCAATTGTGTTTTGCGACCCTTACGGATCAGCTGATTAATCGTCGGCATAGTTGTTTCAAATCTCCTAGCGTCGCCATCGAGCCTGCACTGTAGCAAGCTCATATTAAAAAGTCAATACGTTGTCGAAAAAATCATTCAGCCCGGCGTGGGGCGTAGATATCCTGTACAAGCACCCCTCGCACATGGGACCGTCACCTGCAAGCACCACGGCAACATGGGGCAGTCAGCGGTAGCTGATCAGTAGGTCTCGGCTTCTTCCTTGATATCTTCTTCTTCAGCTTCCTCAACGCGTTCCTGTGCTCGTTGTTCAACAATCTGCTGCATGCGGACATCGAGGTCTTCACGGTTCTCATCATACAGCTTCACATTCTTGTAGCCTCTCATTCCGGTACCTGCCGGAATAAGGCGCCCGATAATGACATTCTCTTTTAGTCCACGAAGCTCATCTGATGCGCCAGCAATGGCAGCGTTCGTTAAGACACGAGTCGTTTCTTGAAAGCTTGCCGCTGAAAAGAAGGATTCTATGTTCAACGACGCACGTGTAATACCAAGCAGCACCGGACGTCCAACAGCAGGCTGGCCACCGTCTTTCATGACTTTTCGGTTTACTTCATTGAATTTATATTTATCAAGTTGTTGACCATGAATAAGATTCGTGTCGCCCACCTGCATGATCTCAACCTTGCGCATCATTTGGCGAATAATTACACCAATATGTTTGTCATTGATTGCAACACCTTGCAGCCGGTACACCTCCTGCACCTCGTTCACCAAGAACCGCTGTAGCGCATTCTCACCCAGAATCTGGAGCACATCATGAGGGTCGGTAGCGCCCTCACAGAGCGGTTCACCGGCCTCCACCGGGTCACCTGCCCTCACAAGGAGGTGCTTGCCCATTGGGACAAGGTGTTTATACTGATTTCCGTACCGATCTTCAACAATAATCACCCGCTTCCCTTTGGCAACCGGTTTAAAGGATACGGTACCGGTAATTTGTGCAAGCACCGCCCCGTTCTTTGGACGTCGAGCTTCAAAAAGCTCGCCTACACGAGGCAAACCACCAGTAATATCACCGGTCTTGGCACTTTCTCGCAACAACTTAGCCAAGGTACGCCCGGCTTTTACCTCTTCACCGTTTTCAACGTTGAGATACGAAGCTCCCGGGAGATAATACGGCTCGCGTTTAGTGCCGTCAGCACCTTCAATTACAAGACGAGGCTGTAAGCTTTCGAGGGCCAACTCAGAAATTTTCTTCTCGAATCGACCGGTATCTTCGTTCAATTCTTCTTTGAGTGTCGTGCCTTGTACAATATCTTCAAATATAACCGTTCCATCGTACTCAGCGATAATTGGCTCGCTAAAGGGGTCGAATGTTGCAATTGATTCTCCCGGCTCAACTATCTCGCCTTCCTTAACGAGCAGCTGTGCACCGTTTCGAATATCAACACGCTGCGCCTGCGCCACCAACACTAACACATTGTCCATGAGTACTCCGTACGCGTTATCTTCGGCAAGAATGTTCTCCTTGCCGCGAGTTAGTACCGGCTGTCCTTTCACGATCTTGTCGTCGTTGGCAACTAAAACCTTATCGCCCTTTCGAATCTCAATATTTTGGAGAACCCGAGCAACAATTACTTTACCCTTTCGTGTAAAGAGCCGTGTTTTTTCATCTATATCAACAAACGGCCCCTCGATTTCTTTCACAAAAACCGGATACTTCAAAAAGACCCGGTTATCCTCGGAGGCCTTGGTCGCGGCACCACCAATATGAAAGGTACGCATCGTTAGCTGTGTTCCTGGTTGACCAATAGACTGGGCGGCGATAATTCCTACGGCCTCACCAATATTAACGGTGCGGTTGTTCGCAAGGTTACGGCCGTAACATTTACGACACACGCCGTAACGAGCCTCGCAGGTAAGCACCGTGCGAATCCGTACCGACTCTATGCCAGCCTCTTCAATAGCCTCTGCCACCTCGTCACTGATCTCTTCGTTGACGTCAACAAATACCTCTCCATTAATCGGGTGTTTCACACGCTCAAGAGTGAACCGACCCTTAATTCGATCCGCAAGGCGCTCAACGACTTCTTCTCCATCCTTTAGAGCGTTCATGTCGAGCCCATTGATAGTTCCGCAGTCCTCTACGTTAACCACAACATCTTGAGCAATATCAACGAGGCGACGGGTCAAATATCCGGCATCCGCGGTCTTTAGTGCAGTATCCGCCAAGCCCTTTCTTGCCCCGTTTGTAGAGATAAAAAACTCGATGACCGACAGGCCTTCTTTAAAGTTTGACCGAATAGGAAGTTCAATGATATCACCGGAAGGTTTCGCCATGAGCCCGCGCATTCCCGCAAGCTGCCGAATCTGACCCCGACTACCACGAGCACCAGAGTTGGCCATCATGTAGACCGGATTGAACCCTCCTCGATCTTCCTTCAGCGTGCTCATCATGGTATTGGTAAGGTCTTCGTTGGCCTTACTCCACACCTCTACAACGCGGTTGTAACGCTCTTCATTGGTGATATGCCCCTGCATGTATTGTTTTTGAATAGACTCGACCGCCGTGTTGGCAGCGCCAATCATTTCTACTTTTACCTCGGGAATCATGATGTCTTCCATGCCAATGGTAGCCCCAAAAAGCGTAGCATAACGGAAGCCCAAGTCTTTAATTGTGTCGAGCATGCGAACCGTGGTGTGGGGCCCATTTTCGCTGTACACTCGTGCTATGAGTTGGCGGAGCTCCTTTTCACCCATCGAATAGTTAACGAACCCGATTTCCGGAGGCAGATCGGCATTGAGCACAATACGTCCGGCGGTGGTCTCTACGAACTCACCGTCAATCCGGACCTTGACGAGTGCCTGATAATCGACCGCGCCCACATCACGTGCCATCAAGACCTCATCGCGGCTGCTATAGTAGCGTCCTTCGCCTTTTGCGCCCGGACGGTCTCGCGTCATATAGTTAATACCAAGAACCATATCTTGCGACGGGAAAACGATAGGGTCGCCGTTAGCAGGATTGAGCAAGTTACGAGACGGAATCATCAACATCCAGCACTCGATCTGGGCAGCCTGCGTCAGGGGTACGTGAACCGCCATCTGGTCACCGTCAAAGTCGGCGTTAAAAGCATGGCATACCAGCGGATGCAACCGGATTGCCTTACCACCGACAAGAACCGGCTCAAAAGCTTGTATACCCAGTCTGTGAAGCGTCGGCGCACGGTTAAGCAGAACCGGGTGCTCTTTGACAACTTCGTCAAGGACCGCCCATACTTCCGGCGTTTCTTGTTCAACAAGTGTTTTGGCCTTCTTGATGTTGTATACCACATCTTTCTCAACCAGTTTCTTCATTATAAAAGGTTTATACAGCTCAAGCGCCATCTTTGTCGGCAAACCACACTGATGGAGCTTAAGCTCCGGGCCAACCACAATTACCGAACGTCCCGAGTAATCTACACGTTTACCGAGCAAGTTTTGCCGAAAACGTCCTTGCTTGCCTTTTAGCATGTCCGAAAGACTCTTGAGAGGCCGGTTTGAAGCCCCTTTGACTACCCGCTTCTTTTTTGAGTTGTCGAATAGCGCGTCCACGGCCTCCTGCAACATCCGCTTCTCATTGCGAATAATGATATCCGGAGCGTTGAGCGCTATGAGCCGTTTAAGGCGGTTGTTTCTATTAATCACTCGTCGATAGAGATCGTTCAGGTCTGATGTCGCAAAACGACCACCGTCAAGCTGCACCATGGGCCTAAGCTCTGGAGGAATGACCGGAATGACATCTAAGATCATCCACTCGGGCCGATTTCCTGAGTCACGGAAATTCTCTACAATCTCAATGCGCTTGAGCAACCGCTTGTCCGCTTTGGCGCCTTTCTCTACCATTTGTATGCGCAGCTCGGCGGAAAGCGAGTCCAGATCTAATCCTTCAAGCAAAGTACGGACCGCTTCTGCCCCAATTCCAGCCGAAAAACCAAGTCCGTAACGCTCTTTAGCCTCAGCGTATTCTTCCTCGGTCAAGAGGTCCATCTTTTTCAGGTCAGTGTCGCCCGCATCAATAACGATATACTTTTCATAGTACAGAATAGAACGAAGTGCGGAAATGGTAAGATCTAACAGCAGACCCATTCGCGACGGCACCGAACGATAGTACCAAATATGAGAAACCGGCGAGGCCAACTCGATATGACCCATTCGTTCCCGACGCACCTTGAAATGGGTTACCTCTACACCGCAGCGGTCACAAATGACGCCCTTGTACCGTATAGATTTGAATTTCCCGCAGTAACACTCCCACTCTTTGGTGGTACCAAATATACGTTCACAAAATAGTCCGTCTTTCTCCGGACGGAGCGTTCGATAATTGATGGTCTCCGGCTTCTTAACCTCACCGTAGCTCCATGCCCGCACCTTTTCGGGTGAGGCCAGCTGAATCATTATGCTGTCGAAATCCTGAATTTCTCTCATTTATCTCCGCCTCCTGCTGCGCTTCTCCGGCACCTCGCACATCATCTCATCCAGCCCCGCTGCAACGCTAAAAGTTACTTCCCTTGCGGTTGATCAGTTCCTCATCACGTTCGGTCAGAGGAACCTGCTTGCCTTTCGAGTCGAAAATCGAGATATCTAACGCCAAACCGCGCAGCTCCTGTACAAGAACGTTAAAGGATTCGGGAACTCCTGCGGAGCTCGACGGTTCCCCTTTCACGATACTCTCATAGATCTTGGCGCGCCCATTCATATCGTCACTCTTTATTGTCAGTAATTCTTGCAAAGTATTAGCGGCACCATAGGCCTCGAGCGCCCAAACCTCCATCTCTCCAAGACGCTGCCCACCAAACTGGGCCTTACCGCCAAGAGGCTGCTGCGTAACTAAGGAATACGGCCCGGTCGAGCGCGCATGCATCTTATCGTCAATGAGGTGGGCCAGCTTAAGAATGTACATGTAACCACACATTACATCGTTCTCGAACCGCTCCCCGGTGCGCCCGTCGTACAAGGTTGTCTTGGAACTACTTTCCAAACCAGCTTGCTTGAGTTTAGCGGCAATCTGCTCGTTTGTTGCAGATTCAAAAACCGGAGTGGCGTACCACTCTCCCAGACAGGCAGCGGCCCAGCCAAGCTCGGTTTCAAGAATTTGCCCCAGATTCATACGAGACGGAACACCAAGCGGATTCAAACAGATCTCCAGTGGTGTCCCATCGGCAGTATAGGGCATGTCTTCCTCAGCAAGCACCTTCGCTATAACTCCCTTATTACCGTGGCGCCCCGCCATCTTATCACCCTCGCGTAGCTTCCGCTTAGTCGCAACAAGCACCTTCACGACCTCTTCCACACCGGGGCTTAAGTCGTCGCCTTCGCCCCTGCGTAAACGTTGAACGTCAATAACGGTACCGTCAATTCCATGGGGTACTCGCAGGCTTGTATCTCGGACTTCCTTAGCCTTCTCACCAAAAATTGAGTTAAGAAGCTTAAACTCGGGCGTAGTTTCGGTTTCACTCTTCGGTGTCACTTTACCGACGAGAATATAACCGGAACCAACCTTGGCACCCACGCGCACTACGCCTTCATCGTCCAGCTGATCTAGGGCACGTTCCGAGGTATTGGGGATATCCCGAGTTATTTTTTCCGGGCCCAGCTTGGTCTCCCGGATCTCGGTTACAAACTCTTTGATGTGAATTGAAGTGAAGATATCTTCTTTTACAACCTTCTCGGAAATAAGAATTGCATCCTCATAATTATACCCGTTCCACGGCACAAAACCCATAAGCAGATTTCGGCCAAGTGCAAGCTCACCACGGAACGTTGCAGGCCCGTCGGCAAGTACAGTACCAACGTCAATTTTTTGCCCGAGCTCTACAATAGGCTTCTGCAGATAACACGTATCCTGGTTGGTCCGCTGGTACTTTACCATGAGGTACTCGTCACGCTCCTCAGCAGTTTTTCCCTTGGTGGGCTTTATTATGACTTTGGTCGAAGACACATACTCGACCACCCCCGCTCGCTTGGCCTTCACGAGTACACCGGAGTCATACGCACACTTGCGCTCCATACCTGTTCCGACACGTGGCGGCTCAGGGAATACCAGAGGGACTGCTTGCCGCTGCATGTTTGAGCCCATCAGAGCGCGGTTTGCGTCGTCATGCTCAAGAAACGGAATAAGCGCCGCGGACACAGAAATGACCTGCTTTGGAGAGACATCCATGTACTGAATCCCTTCCGGTACCTTAGTCGTGTAATCACCACTCTTTCGAACGGAAACCAGATTCGTTTGAAAGTGTCCTTCTGCGTCAAGAACCGCGCTAGCCTGAGCAATAAAATTTCGTTCTTCATCCATAGCGGACAAATACTCAATTTCACGTGTTGCCACGCCGTCCACCACCCGACGATAAGGAGTCTCAAGAAATCCGTAGTCATTAACACGAGTATAGATAGCAAGCGACACAATCAAACCAATATTGGGTCCTTCTGGAGTTTCGATAGGACACATTCGTCCATAATGTGTGTAGTGAACATCACGGACCTCAAAACCGGCACGGTCACGCGAAAGTCCACCTGGTCCGAGTGCGTTTAATCGCCGCTTATGTGTAAGCTCCGACAATGGATTTATCTGGTCCATAAACTGGGACAACTGACTGGAACCAAAAAACTCCTTGATGGCGGCAACAACAGGCTTGATCGAGATCAAGTCTTGCGGCTTGATAGTATCGGTCTCCTTGAGACTCATACGCTCCTTGGCAATTCGCTCCATACGAGCAAACGCAGTTTTTAGTTGGTTAGCCAATAACTCACCTACGGAACGTATGCGCCTGTTGCCAAGGTGATCGATATCGTCAACGTTAGCCTCACCAATATAAACCTGCACAAGGTAGTTCATAGTATTAACAATATCTTCGCGGGTGAGTATGTGATCCTCCACCGGAGCATCATAGTTAAACTTCTTGTTGAGCTTATACCGCCCAACCCGACCAAGGTCGTACCGCCTTGTGGTGAAAAACATGGAGTTGAAATCTTTATCCGCACTCTCGATGGTAATGGGTTCACCCGGCATGAGCACCGAGTAAACACTTGAAAGAGCGTCCTCTTTGGAGGGCTCGTCCTTGTCACCTTCTTCTCGAGCAAACTTGGACTCTTCACGTTCAAAACAGTTAAGGATGATTTCGGAGTGGAGCGAGTCGGGATTGCTCATTTCAATAACGGTCACTTGATCTACACTACTATGAATAAGCGCATCTACATCGTGCGGATGGATTTTTTCACCTGCTCGATACAGTTTCTTGGTCTGGTCGCCTTCAGTCGCAAACACTTCGCGTGCAAAAACCGCGCCGACCAAAGCCTCCTTGGCCTCCGGCTCATCTTTGACAGGCATTACAAGTGTAGTGTAAAAAAGGTCGATGATTTTCTCACGAGTATCATACCCCAACGCTCGAAGAAAAATGGTTCCAAGTATTCGTTTTTTTCGATCGACCTTGGCATAGATCAGTTCTTTCTTCTGATCAATTTCAAACTCAAGCCACGACCCACGGTAAGGAATGATTCTCGAAGAGTAGACACCCTTCTCATGGGAGAAAATTACGCCTGGACTCCGGTGTATTTGACTAACCACGACTCGCTCTGCGCCGTTGATAATGAAGGTACCCCGCTCGGTCATAAGGGGTATGTCCCCCATATAGATATCTTTCTGGCGAATCTCACCAGTTTCAAGGAATATGAGATTGATTCGGGCTTTTACAGAAGCAGCAAAGGTTATTGCCTTCTGCTTACATTCCATCTCGTTGAGTTTGGAAGCCGCCTCATCAAGGATGTAGTGATCATACTCAAGGCGCATATCGCCACTTTGACTTTCTATAGGAAAGGTACCTTGAAAAACTTCTTCAAGCCCTTGTAACAACGGGGCTTCACCCGCCAGCATGTGCTCGCGCTGGAGAAACCGCTCGAAAGACGCCAACTGTATATCTACCAGGTTCGGTAATTCCATGACTTCGTTACTGTCAGACCCAACTATGATACGGTCTATATCTTTCCTACGATCGAACATTCACTACCTCCCGCCGCTATGAGATACCCAGACCGGCGCAGAAAAAGGAGATACCGCCAACTATGGCCTAGCTGGCGGTATCTTGAGATTACGCTATAAAAATTTTCTTGATGCGCTGATTACTGAACCTCAACCGTAGCGCCCGCTGCCTCAAGCTTCTCCTTGATGGTTGCCGCCTCGTCTTTCGCGACCCCTTCTTTAACAGCCTTGCCTCCAGCCTCAACCAATTCCTTGGCTTCTTTGAGACCCAAGCCGGTGATCGCACGCACTTCCTTAATAACCGGAATCTTCTTGCCTTCCTCAATACCCTTAAGGATTACATTAAACTCGGTCTGCTCTTCAACTTCTTCGGCGGCATCACCCCCGCCACCACCGCCAGCGGCCGCAACAGCTACCGGGGCTGCCGCAGTAACTCCGAACTTTTCTTCCATAGCCGTTACCAGCTCGGAAACCTCGAGCACGGTCATTGCCGCGATCGCATCTAGAATTTCATCTTTGCTAAGTGTTGCCATATTAACTTCTCCTTATTGTTTTTTCAAAAGCGATAGCATGGAACACCTTTCGGAAGACTAACGCTCTTGATATTACGAAGAGACCCCAATCGGCGCCTCAATGTTTCATTTTTGTTCCGCAACTGCCGCAAGAGTTCTTACCAACTTCTGTGGCACTGCATTCAGCACGAGCGCGAGATTCTGCGCAGGCGCTTTCATCGTACCCATGAGCTTTGCCAGAAGCTCATCACGAGTCGGCAGCTTTGAGAACTCGGCAACTTCAGCTGCAGTAAAGATACGCCCGTCAATGATAGCGCCTTTAAGCTCCACAGGCATGTTCTTGCCCATAGCAATAAGCTCTTTCACCACCGGGCCGCTTTCCTCACGTGAGATAGCGATCGCGGTCGGACCAAAGAGATACTCCGACACGTCCGGCAACTCAAGTTGCTCCAGAGCAATCCGAACGCGTTTGTTCTTCATTACTCGGTAGTCGGCGCCCTTATCTCTCAGCTTCTGACGCAGATCCGTGATCTGCCCTACCGTTAAGCCACGGTAGTCGGTAAATACCAGGTCAGGCGAATCGGCAAACCGCCCCTTAACGTAATCTACGCTGTCAATTTTATCTTGATTAATCTTTGTTACGTATTCAGCTGTATACTGAGCCATTTCGCTATCCTCACTTCGCCTTGGGCTCAACCGGGTCAATCACTCTGACGCCGGGGCCCATTGTGGACGACACCGCTATACTGCGAACAAACTCACCCTTGGTGTCGGCTGGGCGTCGCTTCTTTACCTCGGAAACAACCTCTCGGATGTTATCAAGCACCTTGTCGCTTTCCATAGAGACCCGACCAACCGCAAGATGCAGCACGCCGGTTTTATCTGAACGGAACTCAACTCTTCCTTTACGGAGCTCTTCAAGCGCCTCTTTGATCTCAAACGTAACCGTTTGTGTCTTCGGATTTGGCATGAGGCCCCGACGACCAAGAATTGGACCAAGTCGTCCGACATCTTTCATCATGTCCGGCGTCGCCACCGCAACATCGAAATCAAGCCAGCCACCTTTGATCTTTTCAATAAGATCGTCATCACCCACATACGCAGCGCCTGCTTCCTCTGCCTCTTTTGCCTTGTCACCTTTGGCAAATACGAGGATTTTTTTCTCCGTACGAAATTGATGCGGCAACACCAGCGTGTCACGCACCGAGGAGCTCTTCTTCAGATTCAAAGACATAGAAAGTTCAATGGTTTCATCGAACTTGGCAAACGCAAGTGTTTTTACGAGGTCGACCGCTTCTTGAGGCTCGTAGGTGCGCGTCCGTTCAACGCTTTCAATTGCCTTTCGGTAATTCTTTCCGCGCTTCATACTACACCTCCACCTCTACACCCATGCTGCGGGCGGTACCGGCAATAATTTTTATTGCTCCAGCCATGTCGTTTGCGTTCAAGTCCGGCATTTTCAGCTCAGCGATTTCTTGAACCTGAGCCTTACTGAGCTTTCCAACCTTAATCTTATGAGGTTCAGCGGATCCACTCTGCATCTTGAGCGCCTTCTTAATAAGAACCGCGGCCGGTGGAGTCTTTGTAATAAAGGTGAAACTTCGATCGGCATAGACCGTTATGACAACCGGAATCGTAAGACCCGCCTCCATATTCTTCGTGGCTTCATTAAACTGCTGTACAAATTGTGGCGCACTCACACCGTGCGGTCCAAGCGCTGG
>CAZQIK010000017.1:0-11669 GCA_964593085.1 uncultured Spirochaeta sp. | reverse complement strand
ACATCAATTTGAGGATTATTTGTCGGCCGAGACCTTGGCGGTTTCGGTTGAGTGGAAACAACGAGACAACGCGGAAATCATTTCGGTTGGGGAAAACGAATGTTATATCGCCTTACAAAAGGCGTAGTACTTGGCCTTGCAGCAGTGGTGCTGGCGGGCGCGTGTGCTACTCCGCCGCCTGCGCCTGTTATGCGTGAGCCAGCTGAACACCTTCCTGCTGGTGCAGACATGTATCTCGCCGCCGATCTCACACGACACGACGAGTTTATTCGCAATGTGCTTGATGAGGCCGGACAGCAGAGCTCGGACATAGAACGCATGCTCAGCACCACCAAGCATCTCACCATTGCTATGCGCACCCTTGCAGGCGGCGGCCTGAGCGGTCTCTACGTGGCGGGCCGCGGTAAATATCCGGTACGGCGGTACGAGTTTGGTTTGCGTTTTATGCGTGACTGGGAACGAAAAGAGACTCGTATAAATGGGCGGGACTACAAATACTGGCGTAATCGGGAAGATGGTTTCCAGTTAATCTTCCTGGAAAACCATACCATGTTGTTTGCAAGTGACGGCATTGACCTGATGATAGACCCGCTGGCGATTGCACGGATAACGGCAGGATCTACCTTGGTTGCGCTTAAGTCCACTGGTAGTGAAGCAACTCCGCACACGGTGGTGCTTTCCGATATGCTTCGGCGCGGTATGGGCCTGTTTGTTCCAGAACCCAGCAGCCAAATACTGCAAGCCCTGCCTGACTCTCGGCTACGTGTGCCGCTGGTTGAGCTGGCGCTGTATCTCTCGGAACCTGGTGAGTACATGCAGTTGGCCGAGGGCAACACCGGGGAGAATGGCCAAGAGGCCAACGGCCAAGAGCTGGAGCTCTCAGGCGCTCTGCGCCTAGAGCGTGAACAGGATGCGCGCGTCTTTAATGTAATTGCGCGTCTTGCTGTTATCGGGGTGGCCGCCGATGCCGGAATTTCAGTGCGCCGACTCAGGCAGACCCTTGATATTCAACGCGATGGCACCGTAATTGGGTTCCGGGGAATGCCAATTGGTGAAGAAGTGCTCGTACGTCGGCTCGGGGCGGTGTTGCAGCCACCTGTTGAGGAGGTTAGCGAATGAAGGTAGGGGTTGTTGACTACGATGCAGGAAATCTTAAGAGCGTTCAAACTGCTCTTGCGTATCTGGGAGCGGATCAATTTGTTAGTGCCGACCCGGAGGAGCTCCTTAGCGCTGACCGGCTAATCTTTCCAGGCGTTGGTGATGCCTCTTCGGCCATGCGGGTTCTTCGCAGTCGTGGACTGGATGCAGTCATACGCGAGTTTGTCTCGCGCGGGGACCCGGTGCTTGGAATTTGCCTGGGTTCGCAGATCGTGCTTGAACGGTCCGAGGAAGGTAATGTCGACTGCCTCGGCATCGTGCCGGGCGCATCGGTGCGCTTTCCTAAGGAACGCGGGTTGAAGGTGCCACACATGGGGTGGAACCAGGTAAGCTACCGAGCCGGACATTCACTATTTCGTGGCATTCCGCAGGGCACATCATTTTACTTTGTTCATTCATACTATACTCAGCCGTTGCGGGCGGACCTGGTACTCTGTGAAAGTGAGTACGGGGAGCAGTTTTGCTGTGGTTTGATTTCAGGTAATCTTGCGGCAACGCAGTTTCATCCCGAGAAGTCCGGTGAGTACGGACTAAAGCTCCTGAGTAATTTCTTGTACTGGGATCCGGAACGGAACTCGTAAGGCGTATCCTAAGGAGACAAAAATGCTGGAAAAACGACTCGTCGTCTGCTTGGATGTGCGCGACGGCAAAACGACCAAAGGCATTAAATTTCAGGGCAATGTCGATATAGGAAACCCGGTCGAGATGGCTCGTTTCTATTATGAGCAGGGTGTCGATGAGTTGGTGTTCTACGATATTACGGCCTCAAGTGAGCAACGTGGAATTTTCATTGATGTAGTTGAGCGGGTTGCTGCACAGATCTTTGTTCCCTTTTGCGTTGGAGGGGGTATCGGCAGTGTTGAAGACATGCGCGCAGTTCTGCTTGCAGGCGCAGAGAAGGTGAGTGTAAACAGTCAGGCTGTGCTAAATCCGGAGATAATAGAAGTCGGTGCGGGTGCATTTGGTGCACAATGTATTGTGTTGGGAATGGATGCTGCCCGGGATCCGGCCATGAAAAGTGGCTATCGAGTAGTGATTAACGGTGGGCGAACGCCGACGGAAAAGGACGCGCTGGCGTGGGCGCTTGAAGCCGAGCGGCGTGGTGCCGGAGAGATTGTACTTAACTCTATTGATGCTGACGGAACCCAAGATGGATATGAAATCCCGTTAACGCGAATGATATCCGAAGCGGTTGGCATACCAGTGGTGGCCTCCGGTGGCGCCGGTAAACCTGAGCACCTTGCAGAGGTACTGAGTGAGGGGAAGGCCGACGCGGCGCTAGTGGCCTCGATGGTGCATTACGGCAGTTACTCAATAGCCGATATAAAACATCAGCTTGACGCAGCAGGGCTACCGGTACGACTTAGGTACCGACCAGAGTAATCAATTCACGGTATATATTGTCAATCTGATGCAGATAGGCTATATTTTTATTATGCAGTGAAGTACATCCTGCTTTCTGTTGAGGAGAACATAGACATGCCCACTTATGAGTACGAATGCAGCAGCTGTAAATATCTCTTTGAAGAGCTCCAGAGCATGTCCGCCCCACCGCTTGAGGTCTGTCCAAGTTGTGGAAAGTCGTCTCTGCGGAGACTTGTCGGTGGAGGAATAGGCATCATCTTCAAGGGTAGCGGCTTCTACGTCAACGATAGCAAAAAGAAAACGGCTTCAAGTAGTGGGGCTGGCAAAACCACGGCTGCCTCGGCCGAAGCTTCCACTGCTGCCGCCGCTGCGTCGGGCAGCAATTCCTCGGGCGCAGGTACCGCAGGTGCGGGCAACAGTGGCAGCAATGGCAGCGGGAAAGACGGTGGCTCAAGTGGCTCGAGTTCAGCCGAGTCATCTAACAAGGCGGCTTCGGCGTAGTGGATCACGCGTTGGTGAAGGGATCAGGCGTTATGCAAGTAGGTAGAACATGAACACAGCGGCGCGAACTATTGCTCCTCAACAAGCAATGTCAGAGTATGCACAAAAGCTCAAAGTTTGTGGACATCCGTTGCGGCTTGCATTACTGTGTACCATTGCGCATCAAAATGATCTGTGTGTGTCTGAGCTATGGGAGTGTGTTGATCAACCCCAGCCTGTAGTTTCGCAGCACTTGGCGGTACTCAAAGAAAAAGGGCTGGTGAAGTCCGAGGTGCAAGGAAACAGGCGCATCTATTCTATTGCAGATCCTTTCGTTAGGCAGATGATAGACCTCATGGAAAAAGATCATCGCGGAAAACATCCTGCCACATCGGTTGCTCCGGTTGCCTATACTTCCAACAATTCCTCCGGTTCCGTATAGTCTCGGAATGAACGTAAAAAAGCGTAGCTTCACCCTTGGTAGTTTCACATCTGATGTACTCTTTTATGACTCTGTCGATCCTCTGAATATTTCCAACGCCTCATTAGTGGTCTGCGACTCAAATACCGAGCACATAGTTGAGACGTGCGGTGGGGCCGCTCATGCCCGCCGGTTAGTGCTGTCTCCTGGTGAGCGCGAAAAATCAATGTCGGTGCTTGAGAGCATTTTGCATGCTGGCGTCGATCTTGGTCTGTCGCGAGGTGACACAATTCTAGGTGTTGGCGGGGGAGTTGTGACCGATCTAGTTGGGTTCGCCGCCTCTGTGTACATGCGCGGGTGCAAACTGGTGTTGGCACCAACTTCGCTCCTGGCAATGGTTGACGCAGCGTTTGGCGGCAAAACTGGCGTGAACTTTGCCGGGTACAAGAACATGGTTGGCACCTTTTATCCAGCCGCCGAGGTGCATGTGGCACCGTCGGTGCTGGCCTCTTTGCCGGAGCTTGAGTTCCGTAGCGGGCTTGGTGAGACAATTAAGAGTGCACTTTTAGGTGATGAAGAGCTGGTTAGCCTGTTAGAGCGTGAACGGGAGGCGGTCGTTGCTCGTAGCCCTGAAGTTCTGAGTGAAGTGATTCGTCGCGGTCTCCTGGTCAAGTGCCGCATTGTCGAGCAGGACCTGACCGAGACTGGTATCCGCGCCTATCTTAATCTGGGGCATACCTTTGCGCATGCACTGGAGTCGGTTGCTGGATTTGGAGTCTGGACTCATGGCGAAGCGGTTGCCTGGGGTACGGTAAGAGCGGCGCGACTGGGTGAGGTGTTGGGAATTACACCTACAGCTTACCGCGAACGCATTGAACGCCTCTTTGCTGGATACGGGTTTCGGCTGCATGCTGAAGCGTCCCATGAAAAACTCATAGAGGCTATGTGGCATGATAAAAAGCTCAAGGACGGGCGCCTATTCTTTGTCGTTCAGTCCGGGGTTGGCCAAACGCAACTTGTTCCGGTGAAAGCGGAAATTGTGCACAAGGTACTGCGCGATTAAGTGTCAAGCAGTTGTTCAAGATGACGGTACACCACACCCACCTGCGATACGAGTTCAGAGTCGGCGTCTTCGTCCAGTTCGTCGGCAAGCAGCTCAAGACTTGCAATGCTCTCGGATACTGCAGTGTGGAAGTTCCGCGCCGGCTTGAACCAGAACTGACCGGTCTCATTTGAGTAGAGCGCTACAAATCCAAGTGAGCGGGCACTTTTTTTGAGAGGCGCCGCTTTGAGAATGAGATTAAGGTTCGAGCAAAGCTCCGGTAGCTGCTTGGCGGAGTAAGTTTGTCTGCGTGGAACCTGGGGAATATAGTCGCGTTGAGGATCTATGTGCTCGCCAATACGAATAATGGTTGCCACCGTCTCGCCCGCCAATATCTCTTTGCCGCCCTCTATCATAAGCTTGCCTTTGAGCTTGTGGAACTGCGGGTGTATGGTCGGCTTGCCGCTGCGCAACACTTTCGACAGCTTATCCCAGTCGAGTAATGCGGTCTTTTTCTTACCTTTCGTCTGCGACAGTTCGAAAACCTCGCCACCAATGGAAATCTGCATACTTGTGTCACGTTTAGATTTTGGCCCTTTCGCGGCACCCGGCTTGCCCCACGAAATAAGCTGTTCGGCCAACTCTTTTGATATGAGCGGTAACCACGACTCTTCAAGGGGGCTGACCGAGCGTGCGTACGTCCGGGTGGTTCGCACTATTTCTCCGGCAACAATGTAGCGCGGAGTCTCTTTAAACATGACGCTACCTGGATGAATTTGCACCCGTTCTGCGGTTAGGCTCCGGAAGTCGCGGCCGGTTCTTACACAGACGAACTGGATGAGTCCTGCTGCTGCGGCGCACAGGAAGTCTTTCTTGCTTCCGCCGCGAGATATGGGTACACCTAGTTCTGAGACGATGTCGGTGAGCTGATCGTTTATATTCGATATCTCGGCCATGGCTCGGTCGTCAAGGTAGCGAGATGCACAAAACTTGATCTTGTCTTCTGCGTTGCGATACGAGGAAAAGAGGTGCAGGTACGACACAAAGTCACCAAGCGGGTCCCGGTAGCGGTGATGCGCTTTTCGGGCCGCAAGCTCCTCTCCTGGTGGTAGCAGAAAAGGGGCGTTAGTTGTGAGGAACGAGACTGCAGTTATGATTTCTCCCAACACTTCGGGATACCGGTAGATAGCCTCTACGATCATTCGTGAATGTCGTGGTAACAAGGGAAAGGCAACCATCATGGTGCCGATCTTGGAGAGAGTATGATCTGGGGTAAGTGCACCAAGCAGGTTGAGAGTCTCAACCGCACCAGCAATACCTACCGCCCCCGGTGAGGAAATAAAGTCAAAGCTCTCGAAGTCGGTAATGCCGAGTTCCGCCATGCGTAGCACGACCTCCGAGAGGTCGGTACGGTAGATCTCTTCCTTGGTGAACAATTCCCGACTGTCAAAGTCCTCTTTAGGATAGAGCCGATATACGGAGCCTGGCCGCGTGCGTCCTGCGCGTCCCTTACGCTGATTTGCCGAGGCTTTTGAAATAGGGTTCTCAACTAACGAGGAAGTAAAAGTGCGCGGGTTGTAGTAATTGAGTTTGGCAAGCCCCGAGTCAATGACGCTCGTTATGCCGTCGATAGTGATACTTGTTTCGGCAATATTGGTGGCAACCACCACCTTCGTTTTACCGCGCGGTGGTTGTGGAAAGACGCGGTCCTGTTCCTCTCTACTGAGACGCCCGTAAAGCGGCACCAATTGAAGTTTGCGTCTGCAGGGAAGCTGTGACAACAGCGCTATGCAGTCTTTAATCATTTTCTCACCAGAGAGAAAGACCAGTATATCGCCCTCGCGACGCTCATCCATAATGCGTTCGATTACGGCAGAAACCTTGTCAAGGATCTCGTCATAATCGTTCTGGGCCGGGGCATCGTAAATTACTTGAACCGGGTAGGTAGGTGTTTCAATTCGTACAACGAAACATTGATTGAAGTACTCCGAGAAGATGTTGGCATTGATAGTTGCCGAGGAAACAATCACGCGAAAGCTCTCGCGCATCTCAAGAACACGCTTGAGTAGGCCTAGAATGAAGTCGATGTTGAGGCTGCGCTCGTGCGCTTCATCTACGACAATGACCGAGTACTGTGAAAGCGTTGGGTCTGCTTTAAGCTCCTGCAGTAATATTCCGTCGGTCATCACCTTAATCCGCGTGGTGCGCTCCGTTTTATCCTCAAAGCGCATCTTGTATCCAACAAGGCCAGGAATTGTTGTTTTGGTCTGTTTGGCTATGTACTCGGAGACCGAAACGGCTGCAATGCGGCGAGGTTGAGTAACGCCAACCATTCCGTTCTCGGCAAAACCGGCCTCATGCAGAATCAACGGCAACTGTGTTGTCTTACCGCTTCCTGTTGGGCTCTCCACTACTATAACCTGGTGGTCTTTCAGCGCATCTACAATGCGGTCGCGTTCTTTGTAAACCGGAAGATCTCGTGGGTTCATGCTCGGTCCTTTGGTTGTCCTGGGATAGTAGACCCTGGGCGAATGATCTCGCATGCGCTTTCGAGGCTGCGTCCGTCGAAATTCGTCCGGTCGCTTATACGCCGCAGATTCAGTACACCTGCTGCGTACTCGGCCTGCCCGCAGATTGCTACATACGGTGATCCTTTTTTCTCTGCAAATGCAAACTGAGCCGGAATTTTGCGAGATTCGGGGTAGACTTCGGCCGACACCCCGGCTGCCCGGAACTGGTCTGCCAGGTTGTGGTAGTGACTTAACAGCGAATCGTCCTGGCACACAATAACAACATCCGGTGCGGCAGTGGTGTCATTCAGTGCGCCAAGTGCTTCAAGTCCCGCGATGAGTCGGTCTAGTCCAATAGAGGCTCCCACTCCGGGTATGTGCTCTTTGGTATAGATCGATGCCAGATCGTTGTAACGACCACCCGAGCAGACCGAACCAATTTCCGGTAAGTTACGCAGGAAACTCTCGTACACAATGCCGGTGTAGTAGTCAAGCCCACGGGTAATTGAGGGGTCAAGCACTACCGAGTCCTGAATGCCGAGTTCTTGGGCAAAACGTAGCACCTGCGAAAGGCGCTCGGTGTTTTCATCCGGGCCGCCAGCAAGCTCGGTAATGCGCTCGAGAATCACGAGGTTTTCGCCCTCGGCATAGATATAGCTCATAATTTCGTTGGCTGCTTGCTCGGGCATGAGCTCTGTTAGTAAGCTCTGGGTCTGGTCTCGACCAATTTTTTTGAGTTTGTCGACCCGGCGCAGCACCTCTGCAGAGTGCTCCTGAATGCCAAGGCGGCTAAGTAGCCGGTTGAATATGCCGCGGTGGGCAATGTGAATATCTATGGCCGGTACCTGGAGCGACTGAAGGCTGCGGACAATGAGTAGCAGGATCTCGAAATCGGCCGAGGCACAGTCGGTCCCAACAACGTCGAAGTCGCACTGCATGAACTCGCGGTAGCGCCCTCGTTGGGTGTTTTCGCCGCGGAATACCTTGGCAATGTGATATCGTTTAAAGGGTAAGTAGAGCTCGGCCTTGTGGGCCGCCATGTACCGGGCAAACGGCACGGTCAGGTCAAAACGTAAGGCAACATCGCGCCCGCCGTTATCCTCAAAACGGTAGATTTGCTTGTCGGTCTCACCGCCGCCTTTGCCAAGCAAAACTTCCGTATATTCAAGCATAGGAGTATCTATAGGAGCAAAGCCGTGGAGTTGAAAGCCGTGTTCCAGCGTGCTGATAATCGACTTGCGAGTAGCCTCGGCATTGGGCAGAAAGTCGCGGAAGCCTTTTAGCACTCGTGGTTGTATTATTGTGTTCATAGCGTTGTTCACTATGCCGCTTTCACGACTAGTTATGCAACCCGCAGCCGGGTGATCTGCCAGCTGCGTTGCCGTGGCCGCAGCTGTGGGCGTCGCGCTAGGAGCAGCGGTGGGCGCGCAACCGGATCGAGAGGAGATTACATGGAGTTTGGTACAGTATTTTTTGATGCATGTATGGCGCCGTTGGAGCGGGCTGGACTGGCCTTGAGGCGGCGTGAGCTTTTACAGAGAGCATCTGGAAGGGTGCTTGAGATAGGTGTTGGGAGTGGAGCAAATCTGCCCTTTTTCCGCCGGGCAGACATCCGCGCCTATACTGGGCTGGACCTAGAAATTGGAGAACGCACGCGTCGGCGTGTCCGGCGACGATTCCCGGAATCGAAGCTGGTAAGTGCATCGGTGGAGCAGTTGCCGTTTGAGGATGGTTCCTTTGATACGGTTGTGTTTACCTTGGTTTTTTGCTCGGTAGATGATCCGGAGAAGGGTCTGGCGGAGGTACGGCGGGTGCTTGCGCCGGGCGGCACTGTGCTGTTTATGGAACACGTGGCGCCACAGCACCGACCCTGGCGTCCGTTATTTCACGTCGCAACGCCCGCTTGGCGCAGAATAGCAAGCGGCTGTAGGCTGAACCGCGACACGGTTAACGCACTTAAACGAGCCGGTTTTTTGGTAGAGGTGCGCGAACGCTTTAACGGTGTATTTGTGAGTGGGGTAGCGGATTGTTGTGTTGATGTATCTTAAGGCAATCATGTCGTTGCTTGGTCGCCGATTCACGTTTAAAATGAGTCTTACCTGAGGCCCTTAAGTACAGTGCTGCAGCCAAGGGTAATGAAAACCACCGACATCTGGAGCTGGAATGCAGTTACGTGAGAACCTTATCACCGAGACGTGTTGGGAAATTATTGAGAACAGCTTTGACCCATCGGCGGTCACAACCGATGGTAGCATTTTCTTGGTTGGAAACGGGTACTATGGGTATCGCGGTACCCATGCCGACTGGGGTGCGGATTCTCAAGTAGGGTTTCTAGTAACAGATACCTACGACAAAGCCGACGAGAAGTGGAAAGAACTTTGTAATGTTCCCAACCCATTGTACGTGCAGATGCGGGACGCCACCGGTCCTCTGTCATGTTTAACTGAACCACCGCATTCGTATAGACGCGAACTCAATTTTCGTTACTCCCGGCATCGTATGGAAGCTTCCTGGAAACGAGAAGGTGGCCTTGTCACTGTGCATGAAGAGCGTGTTGCGTTGCGTGGGTTTCTCCACGGCATTGTGCAGAAGACCGTGGTAAGTGCGGATCATGATTGTTCTGTTGAATTGTGCTGTGGAATTGATACCGAGGTCTGGAGCCTTAACGGGAATCATTTTGCTCAGTGTGAGCCTTCCGTGGCTGAAGCTCAGGGCTCTGGCGCCCGCGTTGACCTACTCACGGTGGAATCAGAGTTGCCGATCGTTGTTGGGCACCGCGTGTTTGTTGATGGCCACGAGGTGACGCCGAAGGTAACTGCAGATAGCAAAGTCGGCGTCCGGCACGAAAGTGTGCTGCATCTTCGCCCGGGTGAGACTCGTGAAATTACTATCTTTGCGGCAGTCTATTCGGCCAATGATTTTGCCAGCAATTCGGCCAGCGATTCGGCCAACGAGCTACAACAAGCAGGCAACGTCAACGGCCTTCTCGAGCGGGGCGCGCTTCAACAGCAACTTGACGAGTCGCTTGGTGCAATGGTCGAGCATGGGTACGGAAAGCTCATCGATGACAGCTGTGCGTTGTGGGACCAGATCTGGGCCGACTGTGACATTCGGGTAACTGGTGATTCGGTAGCGCAGACGCTCCTGCGATATAACCTCTATCATAATATTATTGCTACACCAATGCACTCCGAACGCTTGCCTATTGGCGCGCGCGGGCTCTCGTGCCAAGCCTACCAAGGGGCTGCCTTCTGGGACCAGGAGATCTTTAACATGCCGATGTTTCTTTACACCCGGCCAGAGATTGCACGAAATATTCTCCTGTATCGATATCACACCCTTGATGGTGCACGAGCTAAGGCGCGAGATTTAGGGTATAAAGGCGCGTTTTATGCCTGGATAAGCGGCAAAGATGGTCATGAGATCTGCCCGTCGTATTTCTTTGTTGATGTGCTCAGCGGCCGCGCAATACGCAATCACTTCAACGACTGGCAAATCCACATCTCTCCCGATATCGCATATGCAGTATTTCTGTATCTTGATGCTACCGATGACTGGGAGTTCATGTCTCGCTACGGCGCCGAGATTGTGTTCGAGGTTGCCCGCTTTCTACAATCATTTGTGTACTATAAACCGGAGAAACGGCGTTACGAGCTTATACGCTTGTTGGGGCCAGACGAGTATCATGAGAACGTTGACAACAACTTCTTCACGGCCTTCCAGTCTCAATTCGTACTTGGCCGTGCCGTGTCACTTTTTGACGAGTTGCAGCGCAAGGATCCGGACCGTTCAGCTATATTACGCCGAGAACTCGGAATTTCTGAGCTTGATAGGGATTTCTGGCAGGATGTCTCCGAACGGCTCCAGGTACAGAAGCCGAGATCGTCTGCTGTTATTGAGCAGTTTGATGGATTTTTTCGCCTGGAAGATATAACACCACGGGAGCTCGAACAGCGAATTGTGGACCCGGCAGAGTATTGGGGGTGGCCGAATGGTGTTGCTGTTGAGACCCAGGTATCAAAGCAGGCCGATATATGCCAGACCTTTGTTCTACATAAGGATGCCTACTCAACTGAAATCATGAACGCAAACTATAACTACTACGAACCTCGCACTCAGCACGGCTCGTCGCTTAGTCCACCGGTGTATTCCATGGTTGCATCCTGGGTCGGACAACACCGGGCAGCGTATGACTATTTTATTCGTGCGGCAGGGGTAGACCTCTTTGGAACGGGAAAGGCCTTTAGTGGGGGAACATTCATTGGAGGTATTCATACCGCAGCGTGCGGGGCATCTTGGCAAGTTGTTGTAAGTGGATTCGCGGGAATGCGGCATACAGGAGAAACGCTTGTTTTCACGCCACGTCTACCGGAGGGCTGGAGCGAGCTGGAGTTTAGTATAAGATTTCATGGTGACCAAGTTGGTGTCAAACTTACTCAGCGAGTTGCCCGATTTTTGGCGTACGAGGATAACGAAACCGCGCTTCACATAGAATGTGCCGGGCAGGAGCTTTCTCTGAGCCCTGGGATAGAGCTGGTAGTCGAGTTACCTCCAGCCACTGCCACTCCCACTCACTCGGAACGGAAAAGATAACGGTAGATCTTGTCGCGGTCTTGCTCCTGTAAGGCGGTAAATATCAGATGAATTCCCGTGGGTGAGACCCGTACAACGCGCGCCTGTAGTTTCCACATCT
>CAZQIK010000016.1:7311-11712 GCA_964593085.1 uncultured Spirochaeta sp. | reverse complement strand
CGTCCATAATTACAAGACTTCGAGGGCCCGCATTTCGCAGAATCGCAGCCGTTTCACTCATTTCGACCAAGAAAGTTGACTCGCCTCGAGCCAGGTTGTCTTGTGCTCCAACACGACAGAATACCCTATCCACCAAACCAATGCGCGCAGCCTCTGCTGGCACGAAGCTCCCCATCTGAGCCATGAGTACAATAAGGGCGGTCTGGCGCAAAAAGGTCGACTTGCCGGCCATGTTCGGACCGGTGACCAAGCGAAACAATGCACTTTTTCCGCCGAGGAGTAGATTATTCGGAACAAAACTCCCGGTGTGTCGTTCAACGACGGGATGTCGCCCGGACTGGATCTCCAGTATTGGCTCTTCTATGAGCTGTGGTCGCACATACCCGTTACGGGTTGCTGCCAAGGCCAATGAGGCCAGACAGTCTAGGCGGGCGGTACGTTCGGCGCAGGCCAAGAACAATGGAATGGCTGGCACACACCGATCACGAAGGGTAAGAAATAGTTCTCGCTCGCGTTCATTGGTTCCCTCCTCGGCGCCGATTATACTTTCTTCCAACTCCGCCAGTTCCTCGGTCGTAAAGCGCTCTGCGTTGGACAAAGATTGCCGTCGGATTAAATGCTCCGGTACCGAGCTGGCGCCGGACTTCGTCGTTTCAAGGTAATATCCAAGTACGCGGTTGTGCTTGACTTTCAGTGAGGGGATGCCGGCTTGTGAGCGCTCGCGTGCAAGATATTCTTCCAGGTAACGAGCACCGTCACGGCTGAGCGCCCGGAGGCGATCCAGTTCCGGATCAAATCCATCACGAAAAATGCCACCTTCGTGAATAGTCACTGCCGGTTCGTCCAGTAGGGCTCCACGCAGATGCGCCGCAATTTCTGAAACCTGTGACATATCCTCGGCGTTCTTAATGGGCAGTGAAGAATCACTCAGATAATCTGCGCTAAGCTCTTGCAGTCTTAAAATTCCCTCAAGTGACCCTGCAATTGCCACAAGATCTTTAGCATGAGCACGCTCCATAGCAACGCGCGAAGCAAGTCTCTCCAGATCAAGAACGCGCCCTAACTCCTCGCGAACTGAAGATAACAGCATCTGACCATGATAGAGTTGCGCTATGTTTTCCTGACGATCTACGGCAAGCCCCATATTGGTTGAGGGCGCACCGATCCAACGGGCAAGCATACGAGAGCCCATTGCGGTACGGCAAAAGTCGAGTGTTCTGCGAAGAGTGTAGTTGCTCGTGCCGTCGTGCATGTTTGTGAGCAACTCCAGGTTTCGGAGTGTTGCATCGTCAAGCTGCACATGATCCTGTCTGCTGTACTGTTGAAGGCTGCGAATGTGCGAAAGGTCGGAGCCTGAGGTAGCACGCAAATACTCAATCAGCACCCCACAGGCCAACGGAAGAATTGAATTTTCTGCAATGCCGAACCCTTTGAGACTAACTACTCCAAGTACGCGCTCCAAACTCTTACGACTCTCGGCCAGGTTGTAGTTCCAGTCCGGATAACTGTTTAAGAGCCGGTCGCTTTCGGTAAGAACATCCTGGATCTGCGGGTAGTCGCTGAGTAAGCTTTCCTGCACCAACACCTCTCGTGGACGCAGTCGGGTAAGTTCTGCCCGCAAATAAAGCGGAGCGCCCTCAAGCGGATATACGGTACCGGAGAGTTCTCCGGTAGAGAGATCTGTGTAGACGAGAGACATCTCGGTAGCATGTGCAGCCAAGGAAAGCAGATAGTTGTTGGATGAGCGCTCTAACAGATCTTCCTCTACCAGGGTGCCAGGAGTTACAACATGCACTATCTCCCGTTCTGCAAGACCGCCGCCAGCAGGCAATTTCGTCTGCTCACATATAGCAACCTTTTTTCCGGCATGAATGAGCCGAGCAATGTAACCGGCGGCGGCATGATGTGGGATTCCGCACATTGGTACGCCGCTCCGCTGCGTTAGCGTCAGGCCAAGAATGCGCGAGGCTTCAACGGCATCGCTGCGAAACATTTCATAAAAATCTCCCAAACGAAAAAACAGCACCGCATCACGGTGCTGATCTTTGAGTCGTGCGTGCTGACGCATCATTGGGGTATCGTTATTTGCTTCGCCCGACATTATCGCATGCCCAAAGTACCGGCTACCGGGTTGTTGCGCGTAATCGGTCCAGAACCTCGTCGCTGATGTCTACCACAGAGCTCCACCACTGAAGTCCGTCCATGTCGCTGCGAAACACAACAGTGTAGCCCTCGCTTTCAGCGACAAAGACAATGGCTCGTTGGACGTCTTCAAGAAATTGATCACTGGTGACTCGCTCTTGTTGAATCTCCAGTTGACGGCGCCGGCGTTGGGTTAACTCTTGAATAAATGCCTGCAGTTCACTGATCTCTTCATCTAAGCGGATCTCTGCACGTTGATTATCGTTGTCACGCGCCTCAACTCGCTGGGTACGGAGCTCCTCGAGTTCTTCTATTTGTGAGTCGATTTCGTTCTGATACTGCTCGCGCAGGCGCTCTAAATCTCGCACCGCCTGTGAGTCACGATAGAAACTATTGTAAATTCGTTGGACATCAACCACCGCTACGGTTGAGAGCTGTTCATTTGCTCCGGCCGTACTCACAATGAGACCCACCCCTAAAACTAGGCCGATCAGTAATGTGCGTGCTAATTTCATCTCTGTCCTCCGATGCGTTTCATGTGCATCTCGTTGTATGGTGCTTATAAGCTGTTAAAACAGCTCGGTTCCTATAGAGAATACGAAGTCCCATCCCTGACCTTCGCTGCCGTCTTGATTAAATAGGCTGCCTGTTTGCCAATCGATGTCACCATCCACAACGCGGAAACGACGCGCCAAGTACAATCGAATAGGAAACTGCGGAATAACAAATCGCAGTCCAAACCCGGTGCTGAACTTGAAACTTTCGACATCTGTATCTTGTATATCGCCGCGGTCGTCATAGGGCACCGCCCCCTCGAGGAAACCATCAAGCCAAATTACATCCTGTGCGAGCGGCATACGCAACTCAAGCCAGTTGTTCCACAAGGCTAACAGGTTCGTCTCCCGTCCCCAGCCGCGCGCATTGAACATGCCGTCAATGGCAAGTCTGTCGGACTCAGAGGCAATGGGACCCTCTTGGTCGCGGAACTCGGCGGGATGAAGGCTTTGATCCCACGGCCAGATGACCGACATAAGCGATTGTCCAGCCAGCACTATTTTCCAGTTCCAGTTCTCAAAGACGTCTAGGTCTACTAAGGTGAAGTATCGCTCCAACTTTGAGTCGGTCCGAATAAAATGGCTGTCGCCCTGTAGTAGACCGCCAGTGAACGTTACATCTTGTCGTGCAAGATGACCGGTAGAGGGGTTAAAGACTAAATCACGGGTATCAAGCTGAGCATAGTTGCTTAAGGAGTTCTTGAAGCGCCACGACTGCCAGTTGTCACGAGTTGTCTCGTTAAATGGTCGATATATGTCACGGTCATAGTCTAGCCACTCGGCACGGGTCCTGATGCCACCGCCAACTCCGACGCGGCCCACCGGAGTTATCCAGCGATACCCGGTGTTTCCACCAACTGAAACACCAACTGATTCGTACTCCATGAGGTACTCACTGGGCACTGGAGAAAAGGGGCCGCTGTAATCGGCGGGATTCTCGTAGGGTTCTGGTATTCCTAATCCTAACCGGTCCTGTCGTACACCGCTGCGAATGTTTCGGTCAATATTGAGATTTAAGCCTCCACTCCAACGGCGTCCGAAAAGCCACCGCTCCTGAAAGCCGAATGATAATCTCTGGCTGATTGGCGAGAGATTTGTCTCGGCCGAGACGGTTTGCCCTCTGCCCAGGAAGTTTATGTCTTGCCAGCGAATCATGGCGGAAACCGGAAAGTCGGCGCTACCACCAAAGGCTAAGCCGAAGCGGATATCCGCTGTGCTTCCTTCCTCAACATTTACAATAAGATCCATGAGGCCTTCGGCACTGCCCTGCGGGGTGTCGGGTGTGACTGCGGAAAAGTACTGTGTATTAAAAAGATTTTGAAGTCCTTGGCGGATCCGAGTTGCACTGAATACCTCGCCGACTTCAAGCGGGATCTCACGTAAAATGACTTCATCCTGAGTTTTCGTATTGCCGCGTAAAATAATGTTCTCAATGCGGGCCCTGTCTCGCTCCACAATTCTAATGGTGTAGGATACCGAGAGATCCTCAGGATTACGTGACTCGGTACGGGTAATCTCATTGAAGATATATCCGTTTTCGTAATAGAGATCTGCAATACGTTGAAAGTCGGCCTCAAAACGGTTCTGGTTAAGGATATCACCGGGACGCATACGTGTTCGTGCTTGGAGTTCCTCATCGGTAAAGATTGCGTTGCCCTCAAACTCAGTACCGCTAAAGGACCACTGTTCACCTTCCTCTATAAAG
>CAZQIK010000016.1:0-7301 GCA_964593085.1 uncultured Spirochaeta sp. | reverse complement strand
TGGTCACGTACGTTCGGTCTTCCTCGTTTTCCTCTTCTTCCTGGACATAGTCTACGACGACGTCGACTACACGAGCATCGATATATCCGCGTTCACGGTAGTATGCCTCAATTTCGCTACTATCGAGATCTAGTTGGCCTTCCTGGAACACACCACGGTTAAACAACGACTGTGCACGGCTTTCAATGTTGCTGCGCAGCGTCCCGTCCGAAGCAAATGAGTTGCCGCTAAACTGAATTTCACGAATAGTGGTTTGGGTGCCCTCATTAATGGTGAATATAACGACAGTACCCAGGTCTTCATCCTCAAGACGCCCGCTGACCTCGGCGTTTGGGTAGCCGCGCTCGACATAGAGGCTGCGTAACGCACTAGAGGCACCACGTATGTCGGCGTTGGTAACGATATCGCCTTCACTCAGCACGATTGCGTCCTGCAGATCGCGGGTACGCAAGCTTCGGTTCCCGGTAAAGCGCAGCTCGTCCACCATAGGACGCTCTACAACATCGAACTCAATGACCACCTCACTGCGTTCCTCATCGGCAGGCACCGCACTTGGAATTATTTGTTCAAATAAATCCAATGCATAAAGACGGCGCTGGAGATCTAGAAATCTGGTCTCGGTGAAGTCTTGTCCAATGTACTGGCCCACCACGCCCGATAACTCGGCTTCGGATACATTGTTAAGTCCTACAAAGGTGATGTCGGCAATAGGTCGCCCTATGTACCAATCGTCGTCGTTCTGCGCGGATATACCTGCGGCCACGAAGCACAACAGGGAGATGGCGGCGATGAGGCCTTTCGGCATATATACTCCTTATCGCATGAACATAGCAGAAACTAGGTGAAGATTTCAATCAGTACGAGAAACCCCATGAAAACGTGAAGGTATTGTCACGGACGTATAATTCACTTGCATCCCGAGGGAAAAAGCCCCACTCGAGGAGGAAGAACGGTGTCTGAAACTCTAAGGTAAATTCGGTGTCGACAGCAAGGCCTCCAATGTCCCGTGTATCTGGATCAAACTGATTCACCGCTTGTAAGCGTAGCAATAGTTCAAGAAATACATCAGTTCCCACGTACTTGCCCATGAATACCGAGGTATTGTTTAAGTAACCACCCAACGACGGTACTTGAGTCTCAACGTCTTCACTTCGGTCCTCAACTGCACCACGCACCAAATTCTGAAATACCGGCGTGCGCACCGAAAGAAGATCAAGCCGTAGTGTATCGCGAACTCGGCTTTCAAAACGGCGCATTACGCCGAATTGGTCAGCGGTGTCACCTGTGAGTAACACTGCCGAAGATAAGGCGGCAAACTCACCAACTGTTTGTCCAAAAACCTGACCACCCAGCAGTTCGGCAATTTCACTTTCCGGTAGCATCGGATTTGACTCAAAGCGGGGGGTGAACTCACTAAACCTGCTGTTGTCTACAACCATGAAAATGGTGATTGGGCCGCGTTCTGAGAACTCACGAACCTCGGCGCGAACACTCAGAAGCGGATCAAAATCGTCCTGATCTTCATTGAAAACAATACGCCCTTCCCGTATGTAAAAGCTACGATCAAAGTAGAAGAGTTCGCCACCCTGTATCCCAATGTCACCAACCAAGGAAAACTCCGAGTTGATACTGTCCCATTCTATATGGAGTTCCTCGCCCGAACGAGCAAAACTGCGTAGCAGGGGAAAGTTGATGGTTGGCCAGTAAAACTCAACTCCACGACCGGTGCGAACATTAATATCTACCGAGAACTCGGTGTTTCTCACGCCGGGAGTTCGTTCGGCACTGATGTTCTCAGACAGCGTGATGGTTGTCGAACGACCGGTAAAGTCTCCCCGAATGTTCACCAAGTTTGGCGTACCGTACACGGCAAGCGTTCCAATTCCATAGCCATCGATGACGACGGTTCCGAAATCGTAGGCTATGCCGACACCGCCTTCGTCGACGGTCTCTACCTCTATGCGGAACTCATCCGGGGTCCAGCGGTTTAGCACTACCCGGCCTTCGGCAAAAGCGCGGCCATCTCCAGAGCGTGCCGCAGCCCGATTCATAGTTATTGTGTTTTCTTGAAAAATTAGATATAAACGCTCGGCGGTGATCTCGTTTGGCGTAAACGTCAAACGTGAGCGAAACTGCTCGGCAGTAAGTGTTCCGAAAAACTCGGGATTGTTTATGGGCCCCACAATACGCAGACTTCCGGTGATCTGTGCGTCAAGGACCGCAAACTCTACAAAATCCAGCATGTGCGCAATTTTGCCTGCGGATATCTCAATACGGTTGAGATTTGCCTCAAGCCTTCCGTTCTCAAAAACGCCGTCTGCCTGTAACGCGATAGGAAAAGGTGGGCGTGCGCGAATCTCGAATACGCCGTTGCTTGATAAACGACCAGATAACTCTCCCTCACTGCCGCCATCCAGAATTACTGTCCCACCAGCGCGCGCAATCCGTATTTCAAACTCGTTTTCCGGTTGATTACGTAAGACCTCGTTTGACCGCAGACGAACAGCTACCCGAAAGTCGTCTTCAAACGGCTGCACCAATCCGGTATCGTTTTCTTCAAACAACCCGTCAACATTTACCGCGAGCTCGGTTTGGCCGCTGCGCGACTGATGGCGGTACATGCCTTGAACACGAACTGTGCGAGCCTCACGGTCGATCATGGCTTGGTCGGCTTGGAACAGGCTTTTGAGATACCGCAGCTCAATGTCGCTAAGCTCTATTCGCGCAGGCGAGAGGTCATAGCCGACAGTTGCGAATAACGGATCGTTGTTGTAGCGACCGTCACGGATCTCCAGTTGGCCAACAAGTCGCGGAGCAGAAGTTCTGCCCTGTATTGTTGCCACTCCGTCGACGGCTCCGCGGATGTTGGGACGCCCTAAATGACGTAGGGAGGCTTGGTTATAGCGGAACTCACCATCCAGCTCTCCATCATACAGAGCGATATCGAGTTCATACTGCTCATCCAGAGTATCGCCAAACAGCACGATGTTCGTTGCAATGCGGAAGGGAGAGGCAAAACCGTAACTCACACTACCGCTACCAACAAGGCTCGCAATCGAATCTTCAAGTCGTACCTCTGAAAGGGTTCCCCCGGATGGCCCAAGATTCCCGCTCAGCACCAGGATAGCATGGGAACCTGCGGGAGTCGGAACGCCGGAATATTGGATTTCATGGATAACAAGCTCCCAATCCTGTAAAGAGCGTACCCCACCGCTAACATCAAATTCCAATACTGCGTCGTCGGGTAAGAGCGGCAGCATAAGGTTATTCGCTTCGGCGGAAAATCTATACCCGCCGTTGGCATCGGACCAGGCCGCCAGGGCCAATCCGCGAGGCGTTGTAAGTTGAAAACCATAGCGTGGGTCAAAGCCGCCGGAAAGTTCGTATATCTCTTCCTCGAAAAGAATCTCGCCGCTTAGGTCCACGACAGTATTGGGTTGAAGTTCGCCGTAGAGAGCTCCTTGAACAATGCGTCCACCGTACCCGAAGAAGATGTCCTCTACAACGTAGGTGTTGTCTTCACCAAAAATTGAAAATGACAAATAGCGATCCGAGTTCACCGTGTCGAATACCGATACATATGGCGTCTCGAGTTCGCGCAGCTCACCAAACTCTGTTGCCAGGGATACGCGAGTGTCGATTCTGAGGTTTTCCAATTGGCTGGGAGTTGTTTGCTCTGCTGGCTGGCTAGAAACTCCCCGCAGCAGCTTATAGATTGATGCTGCCCCAACGTTTTGTAGTTCAATATTTCCGTCAAAGCCCGGTCCCCGATTAGGAGCTACCAGTCCGTCAAACTCGACCAACTCGGTGGCAAACTCATCAAGAAAAAATACACCTTTGACAGCAGTGGTCTGAGCTGCGGGCGCCACATTTAGGCTAATTTCATGAATCTCACCCTCACCATACAAAAGCTTAGGTGATGAGAAATTCCATTGGCTTTGGCCAGCCCGGTCAATTGATATCTCACCGGTGAGATCCCGACTATCCCTATAGCGGAACGCATCGAAACGGAGCATGCCGCGAGGGGCCCGATCGCCAATATCCACCACACCCTGAAACTCCGCGCGTCCGCTACTCCGTGTGCTGGATGCTTGGAGTTTCTGCACAACAGCCTGTTCTTCGTCACCGGTGGCGCGAAGCAGAACAAAGAGGGTTTCAGGGCTGTATGAGGCAGCAAGTCCAAGATCCAAATCCAGGTCGTAATTCACCATCAGGTCAGCTTCGTCTAAGATAGTTGCGATATCGGACAGGACTACTGAGTGAGCTCCCGACGCCGGTAGCTCTTTGGCGTCCGGTTCCAGCGGAGAACGGAGAGCAGCGCTAAGTTCGCCACTACCACTGAGCGTTTCAATGAGCCACGGTGCCTGGTCTCGAAGTTCGTCACCAACAATAACGGTACGCTGCGGGTCATAGTCCTGCGCTTGGAATCGAAGCTCTGCGCTGCGCTCTACCAGGTCAACGACCAGATTTAGGTCAATAGGTTCCTGGTCGGGCAAGTTCCGAAGTTCGATTTTGTTGTCCTCGTATACCAAACCAAAATGAAAAGCGCGAACAATGAGCGCGGGGGTGAACAGCTCATTAAGGATAAGATCGAAGTCGGCGCCAGATAGGTCGGAACGTATAAGACCCTCCGACTCAATATTAGCTCGAACAGTTCGAGGTAAGTCCGGAGCAGACCCTGTGGCCGCTCCTTCGATATCGAATCTATCGTATCCGAGAATTGAGGAAATACGAAAGTTGAGCTCAGTGACCGCAAAACGCAACGAGAATGCAAGTTCAGTGGCGCTCAGATTATGGGCGCCGCTCCGCAGCTGTAAGTTTATGTTCCGAGCGTCAAGACGGAGGCCGTTCAAGCTACGGGAGGTCTCCCGAGCAAGAACTGTTTCGACGAGTTCCTGAGAGAACTCTATGAGTTCGCGGTCACGTTCCAGGTCTAAAGACAACTGTGAATTGTCGATGACGACTCGCTGGATAATCGGTGAATTTGGATCACCAAGGCCAAAAAGATCACGGAGACGAAAATGGGTTCGTACCCGTCCTATCTGAAGTAGCTCAGCACGCTCGGAACTACGCCCATGCACGCGCAGCTCGTGAATTTCCAGAAAGCTGAGAATAGAGGGTGTTATGCGGCTGTAAGAGATGTCTCGATTCAGCAGCGACTCAATCTCAGCTACCATTTGTCGGTGTAGTTCTTCCATGTTTTCGTGGAAGGTACGTTGAACCGGGGCAAGGAGGAGCGTCGTTGCTGCAAACGTGAGAATTACGAGTATAGTATGTAGAACGCGGGTGCGCGTCGGTCTTTTCATCACCTAACCTAATCTATACTATATATCGTACGCACCATGAATTACGAGAGGACGAATTGGAAACCGGGGTGAACAGGGACATATGAGTTTTATTGTGATCGAGAGTCTTGACGGTGCGGGTGGAACAACTCAAGCACGTGTGCTCGCGCGCCGCCTGCGCACCGCTGGGCGTACTGTGCTGCGCACCAGCGAACCAACCAATGGCGCGGTCGGCCGTCTCGTACGTAGCGCTCTTGCTGGCGAACTCGAACTAACTCCGCAGACCATGGCTCTTCTGTTCGCAGCAGACCGACACGAACATGTGTATTCGGGCAGTGAGAGCATAACTGTCGCATTAGAGGCCGGAATCACGGTTGTATCCGATCGCTATATATACTCCTCGCTCGCATACCAGAGTCTGGAGTGTGGCTGGGAATTTGTTCGAGGGCTCAACGCTGATTTCCCTCCTCCTTCTGACTTAGTGTACATAGCCTTAGATACCAAGGTCTGTGCGGAGCGACTTGCCGGTCGTGCTCAGCGCGAGATCTACGAAGTAATGGCTATACAACGCCGTGTTGCCGCGGCATACGAAAAAGCGCTTACATTCGCGTCTGAGCAAGGTGTGCGTTTGCATCGAATAGATGGTTCGGGCAATCCAGAACAGGTTTCCGATCTCATCTGGAATTCTCTCCAGAGTGTGCCGATAGTAAAAGGGTGAAAAGAGTTCTTGTATTCGCGGTCGCATTACTTATGCTGGTTGGTACGGTTCCGGCCTCCGCTTATAGAATAATTTATCGCGAGCAACACTACCGCATGTTTCGCATGCATCTCTACCAGTATCCTGAGTTAATTACCGAGAATATCTATCGCTTGGAGCAGGCTCTGCGGGCAGATTTCGCCAACCCACTGTATGCGCTGGCTGTAATTCGGGATGAGCGTGACTGGGAACGATATCGAGCTCTTTTTACTATGCACCTTAATCTTATGCTGGTTGAGCAGTATCTACTTTGGGGCAGCAAGTACAATAAGTTTGAAGCCTATTTTTTTAATGCTCCATGGCAAGAGCAAAACCTGGAAAGTCTTGAGCGTGCCGAGGAGCTTTTTGAGTATGCGCTGGTCTACTGGGACGAAGTAAAAGATTGGAGTGAGATTGCCTATGAAATGCGTTGGACTCACCTCCCAGAGGTGCAGTACTGGGTGGACGAAAACCATCGCATAGAAACCGGTGACCTGGACTACGAGTTCTTGATTGACCGTCACCTCGACCGGCTACGAGAGGTGCGAGAGCGCTTTGAGGCCATGGGCCCAGACACCTACTAACGTTCCGAGACAACTGGCTAAAACCTCTAAAAAATAAGCATAGCATCGCCATACGAGAAAAAGCGGTAGTTCTCCTGCACTGCACAGTTGTAGGCCGAAAGAATTCGTTCTCGTCCGGCAAAGGCGGACACCAGCATGAGCAGCGTGGACTCGGGTGTATGGAAGTTGGTGAGTAACCCATCTACGACCTGAAATGTGTAACCAGGCTTTATGAAGATGTCGGTGGTGGCGGCGCCGGGGCGGAGCCGTTGAGCGGTGGAATCCCACGCGCTTTCAAGGGTGCGGAGTGCGGTGGTGCCAACCGCGACAACAGGGCGGCCCGCTGCGGCGGCTCGGCTGACGGCCTCGGCACATGTGGGCGGCACCTCGTACCACTCGCTATGCATGACGTGGTTTTCCAGGTCTTCACTGCGAACCGGAGAGAATGTGCCGAGCCCAACGTGTAGTGTGAGCCGAGCGATTTCTATGCCGCGGCGGCTAAGTTGCTCCAGCAACGGGGTATCGAGGTGGAGTCCGGCGGTGGGTGCCGCAGCGGAACCGGTTTTTTCGGCAAACACAGTTTGATACCGCTCTGAATCTTCCGCCTCATCACTGCGTTTTATGTAGGGTGGAAGTGGAACATGGCCATGCAGCTCGAGGTAGTCTTCCGTGACCGGCCGTGTAAACTCCAGTACCGCCTGACCCTCTTCAGCCTCA
>CAZQIK010000015.1:3373-12025 GCA_964593085.1 uncultured Spirochaeta sp. | reverse complement strand
GTGTTTCTGGTTATCGAACATCTCCCAGAAAATCTTTTTCCGTTCCGGAATGACCAATGCTTCAATTTTCTTTTCGATCCCGGGGGCATCGCTCTCAAGCACAAGGGTACCATTCTCGGCAGGATGTGCTGCATACTCAATGAGCACCTTGACATCTTCAACCCGTTTGTACTGCTCTGCACCCAAGACACGAACCAGCGTGTGCACAGAGAATAAAGAAGGACTTTGGAGCAACGAGACCGCTTCACGCATGCTGCTCTCAAAGCTGTAGAGTTTGTGTTCCTCCGGCGCCTCACCCACCGTTGACGAAATTTTGCGTCGAAGAGCATCGAGGTACTCGGACTTCTCTCCATGTTCCGGACCGAGCAAGAGAAAGATTCGAGCCTTGGGCGAGGCTTTACTCATAGCTACGAATGAGGTGTGCAAGTTTCCCGAGAATCCGCAGATCCTGGGTGTAAATAGGAGGATACGCTGGATTTTCGGCTCGCAGCTGAACTCGATTCTTTTCCATATAGAAACGCTTGAGTGTAACCGCTTCATCAACCATTGCAACCACGATATCTCCGTTGTCGGCGGTACTCTGGCTCGCAACAACCGCAATGTCGCCCTCGTGGATACCGGCACCTTCCATACTGTCGCCGCGGACATGAAGGGCAAAACAGTCACGCCCGCGAATGAACGCACTTGGAACCGGGATACTGCCTTCGTAGTTTTCCTCGGCCAGTAAGGGGCGCCCGGCCGCAACGTTTCCTAAGATCGGAACCAACACAACCTGGGTATCACGCCCATGCACCACATCAGCACCGGAAGCTTCAAGCACCTCAATGGTGCGACTGCGATTTCCAGCCAATGAAAGACGCCCTTTTTTTTGAAGTGCTTTCACATGATCATAGGCGCCCTTGGCGGATATCCCAAAATTCCCCGAAATTTCCCGCATAGTAGGTGGATACTTGTTCTCTTCAATGAAAAGCTCGATGTACTCAAGCACCTCGCGTTGTCGAGGGGTTAAGTCTTTCATTTCTCAACCTTTATCCCATACTTTCGTATCTTGCCGTGAAGGTTTGAGGGATAGACCCCCAGGGCCTCGGCGGTACGCGAGATGTTGTTTCCGTGCTCGGCAAGCTTACCTTCAATATACCGCTTTTCAAAGCTTTCACGCGCCTCACTCAGCCCCATATCTTCAAACTCGCTTAACACGGTGTCTTCAGCCTCGGCTGCATGTATCTCACCAAGGAAGCGCCGCACCGACTCGGTACCGATTGCATCTTCGTCACTCATTATAGTAATTCGTTCCACGAAATTCTTCAATTCCCGAACGTTCCCTGGCCAGCGATAGTTCACAAGCTCCTCCATTGCCTCCGGCGTAAAGCCCTTGGCAACTGTAGCTCCGGGGCGAGCAAAAGACCGTAGAAAATGCTCGGCCAGTCTAGGAATGTCCTCGCGGCGTTCCCGCAAGGGCGGCACCTGAATAGGAATAACGTTGAGCCGGAAGAAGAGATCTTCACGGAAGCGACCGGCCCGGATCTCGGCCTGAATATCCTTGTTCGTGGCGCTGATGATGCGAACATCGACATGCAAACTCTTCTCTCCACCAACCCGCTCAAAGGTCATTTCTTGAACGACCCGCAAGACCTTCGCCTGTGCGCTGAGTGTCATGTCTGCGACCTCGTCTAAAAACAAGGTGCCGCCGTCTGCAGCCTCAAACTTCCCCGTGCGGCGTGACACGGCACTGGTAAACGCGCCTTTCTCATGGCCAAAAAGTTCACTTTCAATGAGGGTATCCGGAATAGCCGCACAGTTTACCTCTACAAAGGGCCCACCGGATCTGGCGCTGCGTCTGTGTATCTCGCGAGCCACAAGCTCCTTGCCGGTTCCATTCTCCCCCAGTATGAGCATGCGTGTATCACCACCGGCACTCTGATTTATGAGCTCCAGCACCTGAAGCATAGGAGCCGACTGCCCAATCATCTCGTCGTTCTTAAGCACGGCATCTTTAAGCGTGCGGTTCTCTCGTTTGAGCTGTTCAACTTCAAGTGCGTTCTTAGCTACGGTCAGTACCCGGTCAAGGCTTAGCGGTTTCTCAATGAAGTCATACGCACCAAGTTTCACGGCCTTTACCGCTAAGTCGATGTTTCCATGCCCGGAAATGATTACTACCTGCACCGCCAGATACTCGGCTTTAATCTCACGAAGAACGTCGATCCCTCCCTTGTTGGGGAGCCACACATCAAGCAGTACTAGGTCTATCGGATGTGTCTTGAGCAAGGCCATTGCCGCAAACCCATCCTCGGCACGTAGCACCTCGTAACCTTCGTCTTCAAAGATATCGCTAAGAACCTGTCGTATGCTCTCTTCGTCGTCAACCACCAGCACTAAACTCATAACTTCTCTTTTCCGGGGATGTCTATGAAGAACGTTGTTCCTACCCCGAGCTCGGTCTCGAACCACATATGCCCACCGTGATCAACTACGATGCGTTCAACAATGGCCAACCCTAACCCCGTACCGCTGCGTTTCGTGGTGAAGTATGGGTGAAAGACCTGAGCATGATGTTCGGTGGCGATGCCCGGTCCCGTGTCGCGAATCTGTATCCTACAGTAGCGGGAATTTCCCTTCGTTACAACATCGGCCCGCACAATGACCTTACCGTCTTCCGGCATCGCCTCAATAGCGTTTTTAAAGAGGTTCGCAAATACTTGCTTCAGCTGCGACCGATCGGCTTCAACCACTAAGTCCGGTGCCACATCGTCATACTCCAACGTAGTATTTGAGTACTCGGCATAGGTCGCGGCAACATCATGTACAAGCTCGGCAAGATACAACTGTTCAATATGAGGCTCCGGAAGCCGGGTAAAGTTACGAAACTCAGAAAGCATATTGCTGAGGGCATCTACCTCGGTGATGATAGATCGCATAGAACTCACAAATACTGCATCAAAATCCTCCGCACCATTGCGATGTTTTCGCACCAGCCTTTCAGAAGACAGCTTGATCGGTGTCAACGGATTCTTGATCTCATGGGCGAGCCGCTGCGCAATTTCCTGCCATGCAGCAACTTTCTCGGTCTGCAGGATTTTGAGACGATTGCGCTCCAACTCCGAGACCATGCGATTGAAAGAGTCGACCAGGTTGGCCAGGTCATCGCGCGAACGCGTCAGAATTCGGATAGAGAAGTCGCCTTCTGCTACCCGGCGCGTCGCCTCTTCAAGATTGACTATTGGGCGGATGATTTCGTCACTCAGAAAGAAACTGACAAGTATGGCGAGCAGCAAAAGTGGAAATGAAAAAAATGCGTAAAAAACTGAAAGAGCAATAATGAAGGTAGCCTGGAGTCTGTCTAGTTGCACAAAAGTCTCTCGTGAACCGGTCAACAGTTGAGCATGCAGATCAAAGTCGGTCGGAAGCACCACACTTATCACCGCAATTCGCACTTGTTCCTGGAGCTCGTCACGGAAGGTCCGACGAAGCCGAAGGAGGCTTCGATCCATAACGTTGTCCCGTACGACCAAGCCCTCGCGCGCCAACGCATTCCCCAGGCTTGGCACATGCGCAATCTCTGCACCGGCGGAGTATACCGGAACTCCCTCTTCGTTAAAGACCTGGAATGCGTCGACTGCGTGATTGCTGCGCTGCAACAGCTCCCACCCCAATTCCGGGTTCTTAGAAAACTGATCTAGTACGTTTTCAAGCACCCCCTCCACGGCGTAACGTTCAAGGGAAGAAACCTTGTCGTCATAGTATTCAAGCGCAATTGCCAGGCCCCCTTCGAGTGCTTCACCGGTTCTGTCGCTAAACCAGGACTGCATAGCAGTTGAGATGAAGTTTATTGACAAAACAGCTTGGGGACCGGCTGCCAGTATAACAATGAGCACAAAAAAAACGAGCAAACGAGTTTTAAAGGAGCCTCCGGGATGCCCGGAACTCCGTTCACGAAATAGCCGAATTAGGTAGACGACAATAAACGCCAGCAGTACCACGGGAAAGGCAAGAGCAGGAATGAGAACGTAGGAGCCTACGCCGGGAGCAGTAAAGGATAGGTCGGACAGGAGCTGGTTCGAGAACACAAGAACCAGGCTTACAAGGACCAGATACAGGATCGAAAGACTGATGAGGGTGCTTAACGAGGTGTGTGTTGCCCGTCGATTTCGCATAGGACACCACCTCCGTTGATGGCGGACAGCTCCTTTGGAGGAATCTCACACCGAACCCACTCGGTCGAAAGCACCTCGTCCCGAAGCACAAACGAGAGGATGCCAAGGGCAGGCACCAGTTTCATTGGCGTAAGCCGCACCTGGGCAGCCACCGTAACATTCTCTTCAGTCAATCTATCTTCGATTAGTTCATCAAGAGACACTCGCAAACGAGAAATTCCAAGAAAGGCTTTTAAAAAGTCTTCCCGGTCGGCAAAACGTTGAACAGCGCCCTCGGACATGAGCACATAGCGCCGTTCAAAGATGTCCCAATATGCCTCATATCGGAAACTATGCTCGGCTAGCAGACGCTCACCTAGAATCCGGAGAATACCACGTCGAGGATGATATACGCGAGTCACAAAAGTAATTTCGCTCCGAAGTCCATCATGCAATGCATTGAGAACCGGCAACGGGTCGTAATCTTCGAGCGTAATATCAAGCAGAAAATGATCATGCAGCACCTGCGATGAGATAACCGTTAAGGTTGCACGAGGTTCATCAGTGTCCGCATGAAGGGTAACGGTTGCAAGCAAAGCGATGCCACAAACAAGGACAAGCGGGTGGGCACCCATGCCCTGAGCCCTACTCCTCTTCGAAGCGCTTCTCAAAAAGTTGCGCGAGGGCTTCAACCGCATCTTCTTCGTCCTCGCCTTCTGCGGTAATTTTGATACTGGAGTTGTAACTAGCTCCAAGGGTGATTATTCCCATGATTGACTTCGCGTTGATTTCTTCGTCTTCACTCTTGAAAAAGATCTTAGACTTGAACTTGCCCGCTGTTTGTACAATTAGGGCTGCAGGTCGGGCATGAATCCCGGCACGATTTTTCACGGTGACAAGTTTTTCTGTCATAAATGCCTCATTATTTGCTGGTCATGTCATCATAGCTCATTGGACCGCGGTCTTGGAAGTACCGCGTACGTGCATTTTCGGTTTCTAACCACTTAAGAACACTTTGATTGAACTCGCGCGCTGAGTAGTACCCCATTTGTTTGAGCCGTTCATTCATTGCAGCCGTCTCAACAATGATGGGAATGTTCCTTCCGGCTTTAACCGGGACCTCAAGGTAAGGCACCTGAACACCAAGAATCTCTTGGTAGCGCTCATCGGAACCGATGCGGTCGTACGTTTTCTCCGGCTCCCATAGCTCCAACTCAATAACCAACTGAATCTTTTTCTTATCACGAATAGCGCCTACGCCAAATAGGTGGGTAACATTTATTATTCCCAGGCCCCGGATTTCCATGTGGTGTCCCAACACCTTGTTGGCCCCCGATCCTGTAAGAATATCTCCGGCAACGCAGCGTATTTCTACCGCATCGTCTGCCACGAGTCGATGTCCACGCTCAACAAGCTCCAGAGCGGTTTCACTTTTGCCGACACCACTATCACCCAGCAGAAGAATTCCAATGCCAAACACCTCTACCAGCACGCCGTGCAGAGTCCGTGTTGGGGCAAAAATATTGGTTAACGCGCGAATAACCCGAGCAGCAAAATCCGAGGAAGCCAGTCCTGTTTGGAGGACTGGACAGCTGGTACGCTCGGCCTCGGCAAAGAACTCCTTAGTGGGCTGAAGACCGTGCGTAAACACAACACAGGGCATTTCAACGCTGAAGAACCGCTTAATGTTTCCAAACTCTTGTTCTTCCGATAGTTTGTTAAGGTACGCAGTTTCCCCACGTCCAAATACCTGAATCCGTTCAAACCCAAAGTTATCAAAGAAACCACTCAGAGCCAGGCCAGGTCGGTTGAGATCCGGCACGGTGATAGGCCGTGCTAGGCCGGGACGCCCACCAAGACAGCGGAGGTCAAGCTCATTCTGCTCCTGCATATCCAGGTTGAGCAGATCCAGAACGGTAAATGTTTTCATGAACGATCGGTGATTTTGTCCTTTTCTTTGCGCACTTTCATTTCGAGCTTATCCATAAGCTTGTCTAAACCCTCTTTCAGATCAAAACTCGTTGTCTTCACTACAGCATCTTTACCCCAGCGGAAATGCATCTTAGCCTCAAGCTCGAACTCTTTCTTTTCTTTCGTCAATGTAAAATCCAGATTGACAATGTACTCTTCCGCAAAAGCTACTCGCTCCAATTTCTTGTCAATAAGATCCTTCGTCTCGTCTTTCAGGTCAAAATGAACGCCTTTGATGTCAACTTCCATACCGTATCCCCCTTGTCGTTCCTTGCGCTTACTTGGCTCAACACCATAGAGATGCCAAGTACCTTAGCGGTCATACGAGGACGAAATAGCAAGCTCGTTGCGATACTTCGCCACCGTCCGTCGAGCAATAGTAATTCCACGCTTTGCCAAAAGATCCGCGATCTTCTGATCAGAAAGATGTTGCTCTTGTCCCTCTTCGGCAAGGATTTCCCGCATGGTTTCCTTAACCGCCTCCTTCGACATCTGCGTTCCCCCACCGCCGGTACCCGAAACCGCATTTGAAAAGAAGTACTTTAGCTCGAAGATTCCCCACTCGGTCTGAACATACTTGTTGGTGGTGATTCGAGACACCGTAGCTTCGTGCACCCCAACCTCTCCCGCAATGTCTTTTAGCGTAAGCGGAACCAGAAACTTGGGTCCTTTCAGAAAAAAGTTTCGCTGGAACTCCACGATTGAGCGCGCTGTCTTCATAAGCGTATGTTTTCGTTGTTCAATACTGTGAATAAACCACTTGGCGTCTTTTACGCTCCGCGTAGCAAATCTGCGCGCGGTCTTCTCTCCATTGTTCCCATGGGCAAGCGACTCAAAAAAGCCGTTCACCCCAAGCACCGGAATTTCTTCGTCGTTCATGAGAATAACAATGCGGCCCTCACGCATTACAACCATGAGATCTGGAATGACATAGGTTGGCTGATCCCCAGCGTAGAGCCGGCCAGGAAACGGTGTGAGCTCACGAATGAAGGCAACCGCAGTGTCGATAGCAGCTTGATCAGCCTTGAGTTTACGCGCGATCTCGTTAGGCTTACTCTTTTCTAGCAGCGGAAGATGATCCTTAATGATTTGGCAAACAAAAGCCGGGCAGTCTTCGGCACGCTGAGCCTGCACAAGAAGAGACTCGCGGTAGTCGGCCACAGCGCAGCCCACCGGATCGAGCCCTTGTATAAGAGGCAGAGCTTTCTGGAGCGTCTTTTGCTTGCCCTGACCCACAAGCTCCTGCGGCGCGGATTGGTGAAAGCCGTTGTTATCCAGATTATGGATGACGAGAATCCCAACATGGAAAAGCTCGGGGGCAACCGGTTGGAGCCGCCACTGCCACTCTAGGTGCTCCTGCAAAGACTCCGGGCGAGACAATGCGCCCTCCATGAAGCTGCGTTTGGCGTCGCCAGCGGCCTCGTCATACCCGGAGTTAAAACCCGGATCGGAACTGTTCTCAAAATACTCGCGCGACTCGTCCTCTTTAGCGCCGGGACGCAGCTCATCTATAGAAAGGGTGGGTTTTTCCTCAACCAGCTCAAGGGCCGGATTTGCCTCTAGTTCAGCGTCAATTCGTGCCTGCAACTCCTGAATGGGCAACGCCATCATTTGGATACTCTGCAAGAGTTGGGGATTCATTTTGAGGCGCTGGTCTTGAACCAGCCCCTGACGCTGCACCTGCACTCCGGTGTCCTCCAGTTCTCTCTATATTGAATCCCAGCACTGCTCTTGTCAACGCCGATTCTTCTCTAATGCTACATACGGAAACTTTCCCCAAGATACACTCGCCGGGCTATCTCGTTGGCCATGAGCTCCTCGGGGTTACCCTGTACTACAATTTCACCAGCGTTAATGATATACGATCGGTCGGTGATTTCCAGCGTATCTCGCACATTATGGTCGGTAAGAAGCACCCCAATTCCGGCAGCCGCAAGATTTTGGATAATTCCTTTAATTTCATATACCGCAATTGGATCAATTCCTGCAAAGGGTTCATCCAACAGTAGAAACTTAGGCTCAATAGCAAGCGCCCGCGCGATCTCGGTACGGCGGCGTTCACCACCCGAAAGTGTGTAAGCAGGCTGTTTTCTGTTTGCCGCAACTCCCAGCTCTTCCAAGAGTTGATCGAGACGTTGCCTACGGTTGCTCGGCGAGAGGTCGTCCCGAGTCTCAAGAATCGCCATGATATTGTCTTCTACCGTCAACTTTCTGAACACGGAAGCCTCTTGCGGTAGGTATGAAATTCCAGCACGGGCACGCTTGTACATTGGAAGGTGTGTAAGATCCTGGCCTTCAAGGAGAATTTGACCTGCATCCGGACGAATAAAACCGACGACCGAGTAGAAACACGTTGTTTTGCCAGCACCATTGGGGCCCAGGAACCCAACTACCTCGCCGCGACGCATGGAAAAGCCTACTCCGCGGACCACCTCTTTACGCCCAAAGCTCTTACGCAGTCCCTGGACTACAAGCTCAGGCGGCGCAGACTCCTTGGTTGAGAGCTCCGGCGGCGGCACTACTCGTCGCCCTCCGGGTTATCGCCACCCTC
>CAZQIK010000015.1:0-3273 GCA_964593085.1 uncultured Spirochaeta sp. | reverse complement strand
GGTCATCCTCCGGGTCATCCGCAGGGTCATCGTCGTCGGTGGAAATTTCACCGCGCACCTCACCCTGCAGCACGATTTCGTCCCGCTCAAGGTCTACGGTGATCCGTGTTGCACGGTATTCGTCTCCTTTGCGGAACACAACCGGCATGCCGGATATTTCCAAGGTATCTACATCTCGACGATAGCGCGCATACTCACCCCGAGCAGTCAGCTCGTCGCCAAGGATACGTACCCCAGCCTGCACAATCGTGAGTTCTTCTTCGTTTCTGTTCTCCAAGAATCGCCCACGCACCAAGAGCTCGTTAGCGCGATCCTCCATAATCACATTACCTTCTGCACGCAGTTGATCGGCCTCACGGTCGAAAAACAGGCGTGTAGCGCTGAGGTGTATATCGCGCTTGGAATCCACCACGCGAACGCCTCCCTCGGCTATCGCGTAGCGGAAATTCCTACCGTAAATTTCTATACGATCGGCTCGGATCTGTGTGTCGTCGGAAACAATCTCGGCATTCCCACTCAACACCGTGCGCTCGCGTCCCTCGGCCAGCGTGACCGATGTACGTTCTCCGGAGAAGCGGAAGCTCTCAGGTGAGGCCGCCACAAGCGGCGCCCCACCCACAATCAAGAGCAGCAGGAGGGGGCCGAGCAGCCAAAGCCCGTGTCGATCGGTAGCACACAGTCTATTCTTCATCAAGAATTTCTCCATCGACAGCGGCTGAGAAGCTCAATTCATTACGGCGTAGGTCAATCTCAAAGCCGCGTCCGGAAATCCAGGAACCGGAGTCTCGTTCTATCAAGACAGTGTCGCTATCGCGCGAGCTCAAGCGCCTGTCGGCGTTATGATGGTAAAGGTACTCGGCTTCAAGGCGAGCTTCATGAAGAACGGACCTCAGACGTATCTGACCCTCAATTTCCACATCGTCGCTTTGCGTGAAAATACGAGCGCGCTCGGCCGAGCCCTCGGTCACCAGCTCTCCGGACTGATTGTATTCGCGGAAACTGATACCACGCAGCTGTTGTTCATTGCGGCGCGGAAACGTAGATACCTGCTCAGCATCTACCAAAAAACTCGGTGACTCGCCACGAACAACGGTTACTCGTGCGTTCGTGATCACAGTTTCGGCGAGCTCGTCATCGAGGCTTTCGGCAAGTTGGGCGTCCTCGTAATCCAGGCTGCAACTGCCAAGAAAGAACGCCGCGACGAGGATACCAGCTGCCAAACACCGGTGCATTTTCACGAGCCCTCAGTTCTCGCTGTCATATGGGTCAGGCTTGCAGCAATAAAATTGCGGAACAGCGGATGTGCAGCTACCGGCTTAGAACCGAACTCAGGATGAAACTGCACCCCCAAACCCCACGGGTGCTGCGGCCACTCAACCGACTCGACAAGCGCCCCGTCCGGAGTCACCCCGGCAACGCGCAGACCGTCCTTCTCTAATGACTCTCGGTACTTGTTAGAGACCTCGTAACGGTGGCGGTGACGCTCAGCAATGCGCTCCGAACCATACGCGGTGCGCAGCAAAGAGCCAGCCATGGTAATTGAGTCGCTGAGTCCAAGCCGCATCGTACCGCCGTAGTTCTTGATTTCGATCTGCTCCTCAAGCAAACTCACAACCGGGTACTCACACTCGGGCGCAAACTCAGTACTATTTGCTTCTTCGTAGCCCAGCACGTTGCGGGCGTACTCAATAACCATGACCTGCATGCCAAGGCAGATTCCCATATAAGGAATTTCGTGGCTTCGTGCATACTCTGCAACGTTGATCATTCCTTGAATGCCACGGCTCCCGAAGCCTCCAGGTATCAGAATGCCGTCTACATCGGCAAGAGCTTCGGCAAGATTGCCGTTCTTTTCCAGTTTCTCGGAGTCCAGTTTTACAATCTCAATTTTGGATTCACATTCAATGCTCCCATGAAACAGAGCCTCATCGACTGATTTGTAGGAGTCATTCAGGTCGATGTATTTGCCGACCATAGCTATTCGTACCGCGCGCGTTGCATTTTTTGCTACGTCGACCACACGGCGCCAATTCTCTAGTTGGGCATCTGGCGCCGAAATCTGCATTTTCCGAAGCGCTATCGCGTCTAAGCCTTGCTGATGATAAATGAAGGGGATCTCGTAAATAGTACCAGTAACGTCATACGCAGAAATGACGGCCTCGTACTCAACATTAGTGAACAACGCAATTTTCCGTCGCAGATCCTCATCCAAAGGGGTTGGGGCGCGACACAAGAGTATATCCGGCTGAATTCCTATCTCTAAAAGTTCTTTCACCGAGTGCTGCGTGGGTTTTGTCTTGAGTTCTCCGCCTGCGACTTCTGGAACCAAGGTAAGATGTACCGAGATAACCGAACTATGACCAAGCTCGTGAATCATCTGCCGAGCCGCCTCGATAAACGGTACCGACTCGATATCGCCAACAGTACCACCAACCTCTACAATCGTGACGTCAACCTTCTCGTCGTCCCCAATAGCTCGGATCCGTTGTTTGATACGGTCGGTTATGTGCGGAATAACTTGCACAGTACGACCAAGAAAACGCCCTTCGCGCTCCCGTTGTATCACTTCTTGATAGACCTGTCCGGTCGTAATGGAGTTGACTCTGCTGAGAGGAGAGGACGTGAAGCGTGCATAGTTACCAAGGTCAAGATCGGTCTCAGCTCCGTCGTCGGTCACGTAGACCTCCCCATGTTGGTACGGGCTCATCGTGCCAGCATCAACATTGATGTACGGATCAATTTTGATCATCCGTACCTGTAAACCACGCGCCTCTAAGAGACAACCCATAGAGGCGGCAGCCACTCCTTTACCTAAGCTGGAGCATACTCCGCCGGTGACGAAAATGTACTTCTTCATGGGGTTTCATTATTCGCGCCTGTTCCACCTGTGTCAATTGATGTGGGAGGCTTAGTCGTGGATGCGGCGGGCGGAGGCGGCAGAGCGGCGGTCTACCAGGAGCAGTTCGTTAGATATTCGGGATACGGTCTCGAAATCAAGCACGCGGCCCGGCAAGATCTCGCTATCTACATAGATTGGCAAGCCAAAGTGCAGTGCTATGCCAATGCCGTCGCTTGGCCGAAGCGGTAGGTGGTGATCCTCACCTAATGCACGGTAATATAACGAAGCTAAAGGTTGCCCTTCAGAGCTTAACTGCACCTCGAGTCGCAGTGCTTGAAAACCATGTCTCATGAAAAGCGCTGGCAGCAGTTGGTGGGGCAGATTTCGGCGCAAGCGCCACAGCCAGATCGGAAGAGCGTCGTGTAGGGAAAGAG
>CAZQIK010000014.1:1800-12859 GCA_964593085.1 uncultured Spirochaeta sp. | reverse complement strand
CACACGGCACTCTTAGTCTACTCCTTAGGCAACAGGTGAAAGATGAGGCCTTAGTATGCTTATTCGCCCGCCTACTGTCAAGGCCTGCCCTCGTCCGAAAAAACCAAGCGCGCGACGCCTTGCAAGGCCTGAACGTCGTCTGCATGAACGTCCAAAGACTCACCTATGCTGCGAAAGAACAGGATCTGTCGCTTGGCGTAGTGGCGGCTGTTGCGCTGAATAAGGCGAAGGACCTCTTTCACTGCCGAATTCTCAAGGGCATTAGCGCCCTCAAGCGACTCAGGCTTGAGTGCACCCTGCTCAAGCGCATGAAAAAACTCTTTGTATCCAATACTACGGATTCCCGGAAACCGAGAGCTATAACCAGCCTGTGACAGTGCCAAAACTTCCTCACAAAGGCCAGCCTGAACCATAGCCTCCACCCGGGCATTAATGCGGGCATACACCTCAGGCCGCGAACGGTTCAAGTTCACTGCCGTTACTCGCAACCCGGGCCGAATACGTGTGGCTACTTGATAACTTGACCGCGGGCGACCTGAGCTATAATACACCTCCAGTGCTCGTACCAGACGGTAGTGGTCGGCCTGTTGTATCTTAGCTGCCGAGATAGGATCCACTTTTTCCAGTTCTTGACGTAACGGCTCCACACCATCTCGAAGCAGCCGCTCCTCCAAAAGACGCCGGTGCTCCGGATTGGAAGGTGGAGCCTCCGGCAGACCGTAGAGCAGCGCCCGAATGTAGAATCCCGTGCCGCCTGAAACAATGGGAATTTTTCCCCGTGCGGCTATCTCCGGGAGTAGTTGTTCAGCTTGCCGAACGAAACGGCCAGCATCATAGGACTCATGTAGATCAAGAATATCAAGTAAATGATGTGGTAAATCATGCAGAATCTCAGGGGCTGGCTTCGCGGTACCAATTTTGAGCTGGCGGTACACCTGCATGGAGTCGGCGCTAATGATCTCGGCGCGCCCGGCAAAGGCCCTATACAAAAGTTCAGTTTTACCAGTACCGGTCGGCCCAAAAATGCAAAGGAAAGGTGGCAACGGCTCCGAACTTGACGCCAGAGCTGATGTTCGGATGGAAAGGCCGCTCATGCGGCTTCCTTAATCCTCGATCTGAAACTGAACTTTCTTGGTGAGCACCTGACGAATGGCGGTTGATACGACTTTACCCTGGTTAACATCTAGTTCTTCGTCGCCCGTCACAGTAATTTGAAATGCTCGGCGTATTGCGGCCGAGGTCGTCTCGTACACGTTTCCGTGATGATTTTCTAGTTCCAGTAAAGGAATGATCATGGTGAGCTTCTCCTGCGCATGCGTACGAAATTCTCGATAACACTGAATCATACCGTTTCCGTGGCAGCACGTAAAGCCCCTGGACAGCGATGCAGATTATGTATATAAATACAAAACGTTTCAGTCGCACGTTTGAAGATAATCCCTTATTCGGAGGCGCCTCGCGTGTTAGCAGCAACAGTTACTATAGCCCTCATCGGCATGCTTGTAGTGTTTCTTTTTCTTAGCTTGCTCGTGCTTTTGCTCACCGCCATGGGCTTTGCCTCACAGGTGCTCTTTCTTTCACACTTCACGACGAGTAGTGGTGATCCAGAAATTGCTCTGGCAGTGGCGCTTGCACATGCGCAAAGCCAACGTATACACACAGGCACAAAGGAAAGGATACAATGAAAAAGCTCGTTAAGTTCATGAACACCGGATTTAGGGACGGTTTCCAGTCGGTGTTTGGCGCCCGGGTTTTCACTGAAGACTTCTTACCGGCGGTAGAAGCGGCACGCGAAGCTGGCATAGCGCATCATGAAATTGGCGGTGGAGCTCGTTTTCAGTCTCTCTACTTTTACTGTAACGAAGATGCATTTGCCATGCATGACTCGGTTCGTGCAGCAGCAGGACCGGAGGCAAACCTACAAACGCTTGCACGTGGGATTAATGTTGTAGGACTGGAGTCGCAACCGCGGGACATTATCAAACTTCATGCTGAGCTGTTTAAGAAACACAGCATTACATCGGTTCGGAACTTTGATGCACTCAACGATGTGCAGAACCTCGTCTACAGTGGCCGCTGCATTAACGAGGCCGGTCTCAATCATGAGGTATGCGTCACGCTCATGGAGTTACCTCCGGACGTTGAGGGTGCACATACCGCGGAGTTTTATATCCAGATGCTCAGGCAGATACTCGACGCCGAAATCCCTTTCCACTCGGTATGCTTTAAGGATGCGTCCGGAACTTCGGTACCCAGTAAGGTTTACGACACAATCAAAGGCGCCCGCGAGTTGCTTGGCACCGATGTTCACATCTCTTTTCACACCCACGAGACCGCGGGGGTCAGTACCTCGCAATACATGGCTGCCCTTGACGCTGGCGTAGACCAAATAGACCTATCAATGGCACCCGTTTCCGGAGGGACTTGTCAGCCGGACATAGTCACCATGTGGCACGCATTACGCGGCACCAAGTATGATCTCGGTATAAATATTCGCAAAGTTATTGAGGCGGAGGAAGTTTTTCGCGAATGCATGAGCGAGTATTTTGTGCCCCCCGAGGCAATTGCAGTTGAGCCAATTATTCCCTTTAGCCCAATGCCGGGTGGAGCGCTTACGGCAAACACACAGATGTTGCGCGACAACAACCTCCTCCATCGCTATGACGAGATCATTCGTAACATGGGCGAGGTCATTAGCCGTGGCGGATTCGGCACTTCAGTGACTCCGGTTTCGCAGTTTTATTTTCAGCAAGCCTTCAACAATGTGGTGCTTGGACCATGGAAACGGATTGCAGAAGGGTACGGCAAGATGGTGCTTGGCTATTATGGAAAAACCCCAGTACCGCCGGATCCCGAAGTTATACGAATGGCAAGCGAACAGTTTGGACTCGAAGCAACGACCGAAAGTCCACTTGATATTAACGAGCGCGACCCAAAGAAAGGCATAAAGGCTGCGCGCGAAGCCCTCACAGAAAACGATATCCCAATATCTGATGAAAATATTTTCATTGCTGCAACCTGTAAAGAAAAAGGCATCGCCTTTCTTGCTGGTAAGGGCCGGATTGGCGTACGCAAGAACAGCTCTGACGGCACACCGCACCATGAGTCCGGCGCCGCCCACGGTGAACGAATGGCGGTCGGAAGTCATTCCGGACGCTACAGCGTGACCATAAATAGCCGGCGCTATGAAATTGACCTGAAGGGTCAGACAGCGCTTGTGAACGGCCAAGAATACCAGGTTGCCATACAGGCAGGCGCGCCCGGGCCTGCTGGTTCACACCCGGTGGCAGGCGGACACAGTCCGGCCGGTGATATTCCACCCGACACAACCTCGACAACCCGCACGGACGGGGCCGACGAGTTCAAAGCAGTCTTAGATCTCAAGGCCCCCATGTCCGGACTCGTCTTGCGTCTGTCGGTAGCACCCGGAGCCTCGGTCAATAAAGGTGATGAAATAGTAGTGCTTGAGGCGATGAAAATGGAAACGCCGGTTGAATCACCGGTGCGTGGCGTAGTGACTGATGTATTTGTAGAAACCGGGGATCAGGTTGCCGCCGACTCGGTACTGTTGCGAATTACACATTAGGCAACCGGAGTAACTGAATGTTTGTACAGACGCTTCACGAAGTATGGCTCGCCACCGGAATTGCCTCTATGGATATTGGCAGCCTTTTTATGATAGCAATTTCTGGTGTTCTCATTTACCTTGGAATCCACAAAGAGTTCGAGCCGCTGCTTCTCATTCCAATTGGGTTTGGTGGCATACTTGCTAATGTTCCTGTCGCTCGAATTGCCGCAGGAACTCGCGAGATCATAGATCCACTGACGTTAGAGCTTACGACCGAGTTTGGTGGCTTCTTGGGCCAGATCTACGGAGTTGGCATTGCGTCCGGACTTTTCCCGGTGCTCATTTTTGTGGGAATTGGTTCATTAACCGATTTTGGCCCACTCATTGCAAATCCAAAAACCGCATTTCTCGGTGCAGCTGCGCAGTTCGGTATTTTCTCTACGGTTATCGGTACGGCACTGCTAACAGAGTTTTTTGGCTTTGGATTTTCCTTGGCGGATGCAGGTGCTATTGGCATCATCGGCGGCGCGGATGGTCCCACCGCTATCTTCATAGCCTCTCGGCTTTCTCCCCGCCTCTTGGGTGCGGTTGCCGTTGCAGCTTATACTTACATGGCCCTGGTACCCATCATCCAACCCCCCATTGTCAAGCTCTTGACAACAAAGGCCGAGCGGAGCATCCGCATGAAACAACTGCGTCAGGTCTCGCGACTTGAACGAATTCTGTTTCCCTTAGTAGCGCTGGCCTTGTGCGTTTTACTGTTACCGACAGCAGCTCCGCTCATCGGCGCCCTAATGTTCGGCAATCTGCTACGTGAGAGCGGCGTGACCGAACGCTTGGCACGTGCCGCTGGCAATGAGATGATCAACATTGTAACCATTCTACTGGGGCTCGCCGTAGGATCTAAACTTGGCGCGGACGAGTTCCTGCAGCCCGAAACCTTGGGAATAATACTTCTAGGACTGGCTGCCTTTGCTATAGGAACTGCTTCTGGAGTGTTACTGGCTAAGCTTCTGAACAAATTACCTGGCAACAAAATTAATCCACTTCTCGGCGCTGCTGGAGTATCTGCTGTTCCTATGGCGGCGCGCGTAGCTGCTCGCATGGGCCGCGAGGAAGATCACGGAAACTACCTGCTGATGCATGCCATGGGTCCGAATGTGGCTGGCGTACTTGGCTCGGCAGTTGCCGCTGGCGTGCTGCTTGCCATTATTCCGATCCTTGGGTAGCGTTCAAATCCACCCACCATTGGCTACGTTCTGGCCGCGCTCACCTCTGCTATGATGAGATCGGCAACTTGGTGCTGGTTATGATGTTCGGTATTGACAATAAGATCGACAAAGCCAAACTTATTGTTGTCAATATTGTAAAGCCGCATGTACCGCTCACGGTCATTACGATCACGGTCGATAGTCATCCGGAGAACATCGTCGAACTCACCGCCCTCGCGTTCTTGAATACGGCGGGCGCGCTCCTCGATGGAGGCGGTCAGATATACCTTAAGAGTTGCGTTATGCAGTAACCAGACCGCCAGACGCGAACCGAGCACGCAGGGTTGTTCCATGGCAAGTTCAATTTGCCGTCGGTCAAGATATCGATCCCAGCTAGAGTCTTCCTCAGCAAGCTTGCACACTTCCTCGAAGGGGATGCCTTGTTCGTTGGCAATACTGTGAAAAGTGTAGTTAACAAGACGCAATCCAAGACGCTCAGCAACAAGACGGCTCACTGTAGAGTTGCCGCACCCGCTCTTGCCCGAAATCGCAATGCGCAGATCTCCGTCTGCGTTACTCGACATTTCGCAACTGCTCCCGCATATTCTCAATAGCGTCTTTAATCTCGATCACCGCCTCTGCAATTTCGTAGAGGAAACTCTTTGATCCAATCGTATTAATTTCTCGGTTGAGTTCCTGGCATAGGAAGTCGAGTTTCTTTCCCATTGGCCCACCAGCAGCAACCATAGAACGGAAGCCACCCAGATGAGCTCGCATACGGACAATTTCCTCATTAATTGAGTGCTTAACCAACTGCACTGCGGTTTCTGCATACACACGGTTTTCATCTACACCTTCACCCAACATTTCGTTGAAACGCAGCATGAGCTGCTCACGGATGCGCTGCTGCAACCGTGGTGCCTGTTCTGCAATCAGGGCAAGGTGCTGCTCTATTCGCTCAAGCTGCATGAAGATATCAAGCCGCATTTTTTCGCCTTCTTGCTCCGCCTGTTGAAGAAAGCTGTGCAGTGCACGTTCAAGAGCTTCCATAACCGCAGGTTTATACATATCCGGGTCGCGTTTCTTTTCAACGCTGAAGAGCCCCTCAAATGCAAGGAGATGCTCCACCCTGAGCTCGGCAGTGATACCGGCAATGTCTGCCAATTGTTGCAGCGCCGTCACGTACTTCGCTGCATTAACCGCGTCGACATCGACCTCAATCTCACTTTGCAGCTCCCGCACTCGAACGGTGAGCTCCACGCGTCCGCGAGACACTTTGTTCGATACAACACCCCGCAGCTCCGCCTCGAGAGGTGCCAGAAAGGACGGTACGTTGCAGCCAACGTCGAGATACCTATTATTCACCGATTTAATCTCAAGACTGACCGAGAAGCGTTCGTTCATTCCCTCATCAATAGCGTAGGCCGTCATACTTCGCATCAGGGTGCTCCCAAACTGCTAAACTCAGGCAGCTCAAGCAGTGTGTCGATAATCCGCCAGTTGTCGCCAGCGCCAAGGGTCACGAATAAGTCACCCGGCTGCAGAACTTCGCGTAAGTACGGCACCGCATCAAGCGGCTCCTCAAAATACTGAACCGCAGCATGGCGAGCCGAAACGGCGCGAAACAGCGTGTGCCCGTCAACCGAACCGTTATACTGCTCACGAGCAGATGCATAAATTTTGTGAAGGATCACGAGGTCGGCCTCGGCAAAACACTTGGCAAATTCCTCCAGCAACGCTTCGGTACGACTATATGTGTGGGACATAAAGTCAACTACGAGGCGGCGGCCGGGGAAAAAGTCACGTAGGCCTTCAAGAGTTCCGGCAATTGCGGTTGGGTGATGCCCGTAGTCGTCCATAAACATCACCCCGCGATGCTCGCCGCGTAGCTCGGCGCGGCGTTTGGTGCCGCGAAAACCTGCAAGTGCGGCTGTTGCCACCTCTGAACTCAGCGCCGGTAGGTCAACCGCCCGACAAAGCTCGTCTACCGCCGCCAGTGCAGCCGCTGCATTAAGCTGGTTGTGGCGTCCCGGAACCGGAAGCTCAAAAGGTTCGGCCACACCCTCAAGCCGGAACACTTGTTTGCCAGCTTCATAGGAAACCTCATGGATGCGAAACCCACCCTGGGCAGTATGCCCGTACGGAATTCGCCTGACGTCGGGCCGTTGTGTCGCTATAGCAGCCGCTACCTCACAAGCCCCGGCATTGTCGGCACAGTAGATCAAACTACCGCCCGTAGCAATTCGCTCGGAGTATTCCAGAAAGGCGCTGCAGATATCGTCATAGTCGCGATAGTAGTCAAGATGATCAGCCTCGATTCCGGTGAGCACAAGTACGGTCGGCGTGAAGGTAAGAAAGTGCCGCCTGTATTCGCAGGTCTCAGCAACCAAGAACCGCTCGCCTCCGGTGTACACCTGCCGACCACCAAAACCCAGTGATGCGCTCCCGACAAGTACGGTTCCAGGTAACTTACCCAGACGAATAAGTTCGCCTGCCATAGCTGTTGTGGTAGTTTTTCCGTGAACGCCCGAGATCCCAACCGAAGGGATCCGGCGGGAGAGCGCACCCAGGGCCTCGGGATAGGTGAGCATAGGCAGATCACGCTCGGCTGAAGCCAGCAATTCGGGGTGTGTTAATGGGTCGTAGGCAGCCGAGTACACTACTAGGTCACAATCTGAAGGCAGGTTGTTCTTATTGAAGCCCTCGATAATTGGAATGCGAAGCTCATTGAGAATTGCATCGGTGTAGAACGTTTCATGGGTATCTGAGCCTTGCGGCACGGCGCCCATATGCTTAAGTAGCTCTGCAAGTGCCGTCATGCCCGAACCTTTTATTCCGACCATGAACACTCGTAGACCTACTAAGCTTGACGGGAACAGGTTCTGCGACATCGTCCCATAGTAGGAAAAAACGGGTGTTGATGCAACGGTAGGCTAACTTGTATCACACACCCCGCCCGCGCAGGTGCTGGTAGCTGTTGTTATGATACTCTTGCGTGAGAAGCAAATCGGCATTGAGAATCAGCAGCAACTCGTGCTCAAACTTTGCAATAGATTTTACGGCAAGTTGTTGATCTGCGCTGTTGCTCAGAGAGGGGCGTTTTTCGATGTCCGAGAGTGGTATATCCACCACTCCATGTACCGCATCAAGCACCGCGCCTAAGGAAACCAGTTCCTCACCAAGGCGCACCTGCAGCACAACCAGACGGGTATCCGTGGTAGTGACGGCAGCTTCAAGTCCAAAACGTCGTCGCACACATAGCACCGGAACAATACGGCCCCGGAGGTTCACAATTCCTAGAAGGTAATTGGGAGTGCGGGGCACATGCGTAATCCCGTAAGCTTCAATGACTTCTTCTACCCGAACAACCTCGACTGCATACTTTTCCTCCGCAACCGAAAAGACCAAATACTTCTCCGTGTCCGCGGCTTCCGCCCGAGCGGCTGCCGTTGCTCCAACAGTCTCACCGGCCCCATCATGATGTTCGGAAACCGTACTCATTGATTAACCTCATCGCGTGTGACTTTCACTAGTCGATCTATGTCCAACATAAGCGCTGGCTTACCGTCACCAAGAATTATGGCCCCAGAAATGCCTTCCACCTGCTCATACACTTTTCCAAGAGTCTTAATGACCGACTGATACTTGTCCAGCAGGTCATCTACAACCAAGCCTATTTTCTTTTCTTCAATGGCGACGACAACCACCTGGGGATGCACCCCAGAAGCGCCATTAACCCCAAAGTATGTTCGCAGGTCAAGGAACGGAACAATTTCGCCACGGAAGTCAATCATGTCACCACTGTTTCCAGCCGTGCGGACATCTTGCAGATCAAGACACTCGACAATATACGAAAGATTAATGAGATACAGCGAGTCCCCAATTTGTGACAGCAGTCCATCCACGATTGCCAGCGTGAGCGGGATACGGATCGAAAGCGTCGTTCCTATGTCTTTCTCAGTTTCAATACGGATGCTGCCGCCGATTGACTCAATATTTCGGCGCACTACGTCCATACCGACACCACGACCCGACACGTTAGTGGCTTGATCATTGGTGGAAAAACCTGGAGCAAATATGAGCTGTAAGATATCCTGCTCCGAGTACCGATCTGAGGCGTCGATAACGCCTCTCTCAATGCCTTTTTGACGGATGCGTTCGACATCCATGCCGGCACCGTCGTCGACCACCTGAATCACAACGTTTGCACCGGAGTAATACGCAGAGAGCCGCAATGTGCCTGTGGGATCTTTTCCTTTTTTGGTCCGCTGCTCGGGAGTCTCAATTCCGTGATCTATGCTATTGCGGATAATGTGCAACAGCGGGTCTTTGAGTGAGTCGATAACATTCTTATCGAGCTCGGTCTCGGTTCCCTCTAGTTTGAGCTGTACCTGTTTTGACAGATCCTCCGACAGATCACGAACAAGGCGCCTGTAGCCTGAGAAAAGAATTTCTATCGGCACCATGTGTAGCTCAATGGACAGGTCCCGCACCTGTCGAATGAGCCCCTCCATCTGTTCGGCAGCCGCACGAAAATCCTGGTCGTTTTTACGCTCGGCAACCATAGCAATGCCAGCGTGCATAGTAACAAACTCACCTACGAGGTTTACCAGCTCGTCAAGTTTGTCTACCTTCACTTTGATAGTTGTGCTGGTTTCCACCGTCCGTCGGCTTTCTCGTACTTCTCGAACAAAGTTTTGTTCCTTGAGCGCGCTATTGACTTGCTCCTCGCTCACAAAACCTTTCTTGACAAGCACCTCACCTAAGTAATTCTTGGAGCTCACCGCGGACTGCAGATCCTGGGGGTCTATCTCGCCGCGCTCCACAAGGATTTCACCAAGCCGTTTGTAGCGCGACTCATCCATCAAAGGATCTGCTTCATCTATGACATCAATTTTGATCTCGGCAGTACCCTCAACAAAGATGAAAACGTCATGCACTGCGTTTTCACCCTGATCTGTCGTAAGAAGGACTATCCACCGTAAGTAGCAGTACTCGGGCTCAATCTCCTTGAGGTCCGGAATAGCTTCGCAGTATCCAATCTTCAGTATGGTTCCAAGCTCTGCCAGCTCGTTGATAATGAGAAGTGGATTAGCGCCTGTGAGAAAGGAGTCGGCCGCAGGAGTAAACTCAATGCGATATGTGCATTCGCCCTCTGCGTGGTGCTCTGCATTGGCACCGAAGTCCGAACTTTGCTTTTCAGACAATGGCCCCGGACCCTTTGCTGCAGCTGTGCTTGCATCTCCCCCGCCCGTTGTTCCAGAAGCTGCTCCAGAACTGGATAGTGTTTCTTCATCTAAATACGCCTCAAATGCCGTTGAAAGCAGACGCGAGCGCTCCGAAGTTTCGGTGTCTATGGCGTCGCTTTCGGCTTCGGTAAGCAAATGGGAAATATGATCACGCGCTTGGAGCGAAAGATCTATGAGCTCGCGAGTAACCGGCAGTTTACCGTCGCGCACTCGGACAAATACCGCCTCAACGATGTGTGTGAACCCCACCAAGGCGTTAAGATCAAACATATTTCCGGAACCCTTGATCGTATGCAAAGCTCGGAAAGCCCCGTCTATTGAGTCGTGATCCGTCGGGTCTTCTTCAAGCTGCATAAGGTGTTGCTCAAGCTGTTCCAAGAGCTCACGCGCCTCCTCCCGGAAGGTATCGAGAGGATTTCCAAGTTCGTTCATTGAGGGATATCTCCAACCAAGCAGACCGGCGAAGTGAGGCCCGCAAACTCCAGAATGCGCTCAAGGCGCTCGGCTGCTGCCCCTGGCACGATTCGCACAACCTTTTTGCTTTTTTCGGCATACCGACATGCGGCAAAGAGCAACTGCAACCCGGCGGCATCAATGCTGGTCACCTTATCAAGCGAGATATCCAACTCCTCTACCGCATCACAGGCGGTCAACATGGCAGCATGCAGGTCGCTTACGTGTGCAAACGACATCTCTCCTTGAATTTCCAGTTGAGCAGGTTTTGTTGTGTCGTGAAACTCCGTAGGCATTATGTTCCTTCCGTTACATGTTTCGCGTAGGTTTTGTGATACGCGCCTTAGAAATCAAGAGAACCGGCCACCTTCTTGATCGTTTGCAGCAGTGTATCCTTGTCGAACGGTTTTGTTATCCACCCTGTAGCACCAGCGCTTTTTCCTTCCTGCTTTTTTGAGTCTTCAGACTCGGTTGTAACCATAAGAATGGGTACCGACTTGTTCACTGCCCCAGACCGCACTGCCTTAATGAACTCTATTCCATTCATATTTGGCATGTTGTAGTCGGTTATTACAACC
>CAZQIK010000014.1:0-1790 GCA_964593085.1 uncultured Spirochaeta sp. | reverse complement strand
CCTCCCTACCTGCTCATGCCCTCTATCCCTCGCCGTGATTCTGCGGTTATTACAACCTTGATGTCCGCGCTCATTTTGTCGAGGCCATCCTTGCCGTCGACCGCTTGTACCACCTCGTACCCAGCTCCAGCGAGAATCATGTTGGTCATTTGCCGCATCGACACCGAGTCGTCGACGATAAGTATTTTTTCTGCCATGCGTACTCCTTAAGAGGGCGTAAAAGGTAAAGTTATGGTGAACCGGACAAAACTCTCGGGAGAGCTGCCGGTATAATCTATTCCGTTTACCGCTTTTATCCAGCTGTCCTGGCTACGTAAGATTTTTCGTGAAACGTAGAGGCCTGTACCATCGCTCCATTCCTCTTCTTCAAGATAAACCGGAAACGACTCAATTGTGTAGAACAAATCAAAGACTAACTCAGAGTAGTCGTACGGGATTCCTCTAATTGGCGAACCATCCTGAGCTTTGGCACTTGTCTCTTTTGGTGTATTGCGAATAGTGAAGTCAATTTGGTTCCCTTTTTCTGTGGTGTTTAGCTCAAAGTTGGTCATGATTCTTGAATCTACAGGCGAGTACTTGATGGCGTTTATGAGCAGCTCCCGCAGTATACGTGGAAAGTACTCCGGGTCTACCGATATTTTCCCGGACGGTACATGCTTAGAAGCTGCTGAAATGACAATATCACGCGGGTATTTAGCGGACAGCTTGCCAGCCTCGGACTTGAGCAGCCCGTTCATCTCCTTCACAAAGCGAGCTACGTCATACTCTTGTGGATGGAGAACGAGCTCGTCAAGTTGGCTAATAAAGGTGATGTAGTCAAATATACTCTTCTGCCCCTCAGCCGAGCTGAGAATCATGTCGACCAGATCCTTTGAGATTCGAAAGCTCTTGTCGTCAAGCTCTTTCAGATCGGACTTGAGTAGCTCCAGCCATAGAAAGCCGCCGGACTGATTTATGGTGCGGGAAAGTAAGGCAATCATTTGTTCGGTCTGGTTAATGTCCTTGCTTGCGTAGAGTGCGCGCCAGTTCACCAATTTCTGACGTTCTAGCTCAAGCAGGGCCTTCTCTTTCTCAGCCTCCTCAACCATGCGCAGATTCTCACGTTCCTTCAGGTTCTTGTTGACTCGGAAAACCAGTTCCTCCGCAACAATAGGTTTCACAATGTGGTCGTCCGCACCCGACTTCACAAGCTCAATTGCAATTTTTACATCGGTATTTGATGTCAGAAAAACGAAGGGCGTTACATCATCATACTTGCGCACCTTTTTCAGCAACTCGTCTCCATTGATGTCGGGCATAAAGTAATCTGAGAGGATTAGATCGTAGCTTTTGGGCTCGTACTGCTCCCACGCCTCTGCCGAAGACGCGAATGTCTCAACGGCAAAACCACTTTCGGTCAGCACTTTTTGAACGATGGCCAAGCTGATCTCGTCATCGTCAATAACGAGGATTCTCTTCATCTACAAAGACTCCTTGATTGGCCGGAGTATATCACGCGGTTAGAGTTATGCAAAGAAAGCAGCAGCCTCCAACAGCACCATTGTGCCACAAACCGCGGCAGTTTCGCTTCTGAGTATTCGTGGGCCTAAACCACGAAAGCTGAAGTTGGAAACAAGCAGACGGTGGCGTTCTCGTTCGGTCCAGCCACGTTCGGAGCCAAAGGCTGCAACAAAGCCGGTGGGGTTGGTTGCTGAGCCGATGTCGGGGTCGGGGGCCGCGATGCCGGGAGCGGCGGGGTCGCTGTCGGGGGGCGTGAGCGGCAGGTCAAAGGCAAACCGCGGATGTGTGTG
>CAZQIK010000013.1:0-12929 GCA_964593085.1 uncultured Spirochaeta sp. | reverse complement strand
CAGTCAAAAGTTCAACCGAGCTGAATCTGCGCCCAACAAAAGGCGCCGCAAACAGACTGCTAAGATATACGACACCATTCACCGCTACCTCAATAAGGCGCAGTACCGTGTTAATGTTGATGGCCGCCAGAATACCAACTGCCATTCCCAGCATCGCTCCAAATACGCCGGAGACAAACCCAGCAAAAAGAAATATCAAAACAATACCGCGCGGAGATGCTCCGGTGCTTTTTAAAATTGCAATCTCGTGCTCTTTTTCCAGCACCATTAAGACCAGTGCCGAGGAAACGTTCACAGCCGCAACGCACACGATGAGGAACATGATAAAAATCAACAAATTCTTTGTAGTCTGAAAAGAAACGTAGCGCGACTGTTCCAGTTGGTACCAACTGAATACCCGCACATCTGTACCTAAACGGTTCGCGATCTTACTTAAAGCTGTACTACTTGGACTTTCGGTTTCCAGTCCCAGCACACCGGCAACGCTGCGGAGGACCGCATTTGGGCTATACAAGGGATTCTGAATCTCAAACGGCTCCTCGACCTTTACCCCCAGAATCTGACGGGCAACCCCTTCAGAAAGCAGTGCAAGCCCACGTTCAAAGGGTATAAACACCCACAGCCGATCGAGCTCTTGATACCCTGTTGCGACAATTCCCTTTACTACAAAGCTCGCCGGGCGAGGCAAAAAACCTCCTGCCGGACTTGGTCGAACGGTTACAATGCGCACATTATCCCCGACCGAAAGCTCAAATTTGGAAGCGAGATCAACACCTATTACGATTGAGTTGGCTTCATCAAGGTCAAAGGCACCTTCGCGAACCTCAACGTACTTCGCAAAGCCAAGATCATCGCGATACAACCCCGGTGACACCGCGCGCACCGTGACTCCGGAGCGCCCGGCAGGTGTCTGCAAAAGCCCCAAGCCCTGGCGCTCCACCGAGACGGTACGCACCCCCTGTACATCCAACACTTCACGCCGCAGTACTTCAATTTCATTGGCGGAAAGGCGCGATGACATAATAGCCTGGCCATGGTAGGTACCGGCTTCAATGAACCGCGCCGTAATTCCTGCGATCATGCCGTCGGCAACCTGAAGCACCACAACCAGCGGAACCAAACTAAGCGCTACGATAAGGACGGCCGAACGAATCCGGGCTCCTTTACCAAGACCGACACCAAAGAGATACCGCAGCGCAATGAGAAGGGAAGCTGCAACTCTCATTCGGTGTACAAACTACCTTGCTCAAGATGGAAACGTCGGTCGCCCAATGCCGCGATGCCTGCATCGTGAGTAACCATGATCAGCGTCTTGCCGAAACTACGCACAAGATCAAAAAGTGTCTCCTGCACCGCACGACTGTTGCGTTCATCTAAATTACCAGTTGGCTCATCTGCAAGTACGATAGCCGGATCATTCATAAGAGCACGTGCCAGAGCAATTCGTTGGCGCTCACCCCCCGAAAGTTGAGTCGGATAGTGTTCGGCCCGCGCGCTCAATCCAACCTGGTCCAGCAGATGAGCAGCCCGTTCACGCGCGGCGCTTAACGTGGAGCCGGCCATGTAACCCGGCAATAGAATATTCTCAAGGGCATTGAAATCTTTTAATAAGTAATGAAACTGGAAAACGAGACCGACAACTTGTCGCCGATACTCGGTGAGGCCTTCCTCATCCAGGGCCTGCACTGCATACCCAGAGACTTGCACCGAACCAGAACTTGGAGTTTCAAGACCACCAATGATGTTCAATAGCGTAGTCTTGCCGCAGCCGCTCTCGCCGGTTATAACAGTTACAAGTCTCTCCGGTAGTTGCAGATCTATAGAATTGAGAATGACCAGGTCTTCGCTACCCGAAAGAAAACGCTTACCTACGTCTTTGAGCTCAACCAGACTCTCGTTCCGCTTGGTGAATTCGTGATCGTGTGCGTGTTCAAGCATGCTAACCAACCGTCCTTACACTACATGGAAACTGCGTTCCAGCTTTAGCGCAACGCACCTTACCGCTACTCATCTCGAAGCACCTCGGCTGGCTTAATCCACGCTGCACGAAGTGAGGCAAAATATCCGGCTAAGGCGGCCGAGGCTACAGCGGTAATGAATACCCCAAGCACCTCGCTAAATAGCATATGACTAGGCACTTCCATTATATAAAAGTGCTCCGGTGAGAAGAATGAGACTGAAGATACCCCACCACCACCTATTAATGATCCTACCACGGCAAGCCCACCAAGAGCGAGTTCTGCGACAGCAAAAACACCGTTGATATTTTGCGAAACAAAGAGTCCTAATGCCGTCCCGATAAACGCACCCAGAACCCCAATCATAAGGCCCTCAACAACAAAGACAAGCTGGACTGCCCGTGGCGGCGCGCCCAGAGCTTTGAGTACCGCAATCTCCTCTGCGCGTTCCACAACACTACGCCGAAGTGCCTGATAAATATTCACCGCGACTACCAAAAAAATGAGCCCAATGAGAAACATCAGCACCGTCTTCTCAACCCGCAATGCCCCAAAAATAGCTCGGTTGAAGTCCCTCCAGGACAACACCTGTGCGATGCCAATTCCCAGAACCTCGGCAATCTGCTCACGCATTCGGACATCGTTAAAGCGGTCGTTGAGCTTGATTCCCCAGATCAGATCTTCTCCGGCGCCAAACATTGACTCAGCTTCCTGCAACGAAATAAAACCCCATGAACGGTCATACTCAAGAAACCCACTGTAGAAAATTCCACGCACCTGGAACTCCACCTCACGTGGATTCCGCAACGCTGCATCACCCGAGCCCAGGTCCAGAAAGGTGATAGTATCCCCCACGCGGACGCCAAGTTGTCGGGCCAGTTGCGATCCGATGACGAGTGAGCCGTGCGAAGAAAGGGAGAACTCGCCTGAGGTAATCTTTATGCGTTCCGCAATGCCAGGGTCAAGATCAAGTACATTTACTGGCACCCCCCGAAGAATCACAGCCTGAGGCTCCTCGAAGAAGCCCCGCGCGATGGTCTGCAGTTCAATAAACGGCAGCACGGTACGAACACCAGTCCGTTGGCTCAGGTCAAGCGGGGATACCTCATTCGAAAGTTCGGCGGCTTCAATGCGCAGATGATACGAGTTGATCTCAAGGATATCCTCAATAGTATCAAGTTGAAAGCCGTTCATGACGGCGAGCACTGCAGTCAATGTCATAACCCCAACCGCAATACCACTCACCGACAGAATTGATGCGGTGTAACCCTTTTCTCGCCGACGAGTGCGAAAATGCCGTTGGGCAACAAAGAACATCCAGGCCCAGCGTGGGGACCACCCCTGAGAACCGAAACCCGGCTTGGCACCAAATTTACTCACTCAAACTCCCGTGTCCGAACAACCCGGCCGTCCTGGAGAACTTCCTCTCGCAAACGTCGGTCGTCACGGTAGTAGGTGCGCAAAACTTTGTCACCCTCACGATAGAGAACATCGATATACTCATTTGCATCCACGTAGCGCCGCTCTCGTTGGAGTTCTTCGTTGATCAGATACCGCACTTCCTGTAACTCATCATCTTCGTTGTATTCATAGAACTCTCGTGTGCCTGCTGCAAGACCAAGCCCCTCGCGCTCCACAAGTAGTTCGTTGCGGTACATGTACGCAAACCCGCGCTGAAAGCTGCCGGACTGATACTCACGCTCCTCAAGGATATCACCGCTTGTGGTATAGATCCACACCGTCTCATGATCGCGTTCGTGGTCAAGCTCACGGATCCGAGAAGGCACACGGTCGTCCGCGGAGTCGTAGGTAGAGTACGTACTTACGCGACGTTCGCCGTCGACGTACTCAACTTCATCGATGGTCCGGCCATGTTCGTCATACCGCACGCGAATGTCGCTATGCAGCCCCTCGTGATACTCCTCGAGCAAGCGCCCGTCAAGCGCCGCATAGTGGGTATCGCGTATTTTACCGCTGCTATCAATCGTCCGCACCTTCCTAACCCTGCCACTAGGCCCGTACGTGAGCTCATCCCTTCGCGCTAACTCGCCACCGGCATCGAAGATACGCGTCTCTACAAGCATGTTTTCACTGTATCGAAACTCTCTCCGCTCGATGAGCTCCCCTTCCGAAAAGAGCTCCTCCGAAATGTGTCGTTCTTCCGAGTCCAGCAGTCGTACCGCTACGAGTTCACCGCCGCGGTACTGTTCTTCTCTCAAGGTACCCGCAGGACCGGGGAGTCGCTGCGTCTCATGAATAAGTTCGCCATTGTCAAAAAACCGCTCAGACTCACCTCCACCGGCTCTGGCGAGCTGAATCACATATCGATGTTGGTTACGTTCCCCTTGAGTAATAGGCTCAAGGCGCATTGCCGCAGGATTACTCCGAAACAGCCCCTGAGCCGCAATGGTAGGCGGGGACAATGCGCCGGTCAGGAGAAGTCCAAACGCAATAATTCCGATGCACGCAATTGTGTCGAAGTGGTACCGAGTGGAACGTTGTGGGACTCTGCCGGTAATCTTCACCGCACCTCCAGGAGGTCTGCTATGTAACGTTGCGAGTTGAACGGAATGAGGTCGCTATACCCCTCGCCATTGCCAAGAAAAGCACAGGGGATTCCCAGCTCTCTTGCAATAGGTACCAACACCCCACCGCGCGAACTTGAATCATACTTGGCCAACACTACAGCATCGAGGCCAACCGCGTCGTGAAAGGTTTCGGCCTGCCGCAAACCATTCTGACCTGTGGTTCCATCAATGACAAGAATTTTCCGGTAGCGCGACTCGTCACATGCCCTGCGGATGATCTTATCAATTTTGCCAAGTTCCGCCACCAGATTAGTGCGATTATGCATGCGGCCAGCGGTGTCGGCAATTACCATGTCATCACCGCGTGCCGTGGCGCTACTAATGGCGTCGTACACCACTGCAGCCGGATCGGCACCGCTTCCCTGTTTGACCACTCGGAGCCCAAGTCGATCTCCATGCAAGCCTAACTGCTCTACCGCCGCAGCACGGAATGTATCGGCTGCAGCCAGCACAACACCAGAGAGCTTATCGTGTGAGGCATAATGTGAGGCCAGCTTAGCAATCGTGGTCGTCTTACCCACTCCATTCACTCCAAGTACTAACCGCACATTGAGCTCACCGGGAACCGGCTCAAGGGCGGTCTCTTTGAGCACTGGCAGCAGCTGTCCGCTTAGTGCTTCAAGCAATACGGCCGGGTCCCTCAATCGGTTCCCATAGCGGCCGCTTCGCAAGGTATCCACAAGTTCCATGGCAGTTCGGGCACCGATATCCGATGCCGTTAACCGGTCTTCAAGCTCCTCCATGAACTCATCGTTATCACCCGTGAAACCAAGCAGCTCCGTGAGCCGCGCGCCCAAGCTTTTTTTTACCGACATCATTGCTCCGTTGTTGGTTATCGTGTGGTTGCGGCTTGTGCCGCACGAATGTATCGTCCGAGTTGTATTGCCGACGCTACGAAAAGTCCCGTCGATACTGCCGCACCGCTCCAGGTCGCATAATACGCCATGTCACGCTGGCGGCGCAAACGGTCGGCTTCGGACTCACTGAGTCCGGGAGCGCGGCCACCGTCGGGCGGCACCATTGTAGACAGATTCTCATAGACTCCGTTGCTAAGAAAGGCAATCGGAACCGAGAGCACGAAGAATCCGAACGCCATGTAGAAACCATTGCGCCTATCCTCAATAAGCCTACCTGTGCCGCCGCGGTCAAGCTCGAGGTCTCGTTGTACGGCGGTCGAAGTTTCAGCGCCAAGAATGAATTGAGATCGGTAAAATCCTTTGCGAAGCAGTACGATGTGTTCGTCACTCTCACCAAGTTCTACCCGAAGCGGCGTGCGGCCGATCCAGACCGAGTCGCTATAGACATCCGCCCCGGAAGGCAGTGATTCCACAATTCTACCGCTGGTTTCTGCCGGCTCAAGCGCAAATTCTAGCTCGGAGCGGGTCTGCGCCTCCAAGTTTATTTGCTTTGACTGCATGGGTAGGTTGCGCCCCTCTATGCGAACCTCGTAGCGTCCCGGCAACAAGAACCTCCGCTCCACGTTTCCGTAGCCGAGCAGCTCATCATCTAAAAACACTGCTATATCTTCTCGGCCTGAGGATACTGAAAGTCTGGCAACATCACGCCCTAAAAGAAGCGCCGCAAGTTCATCTTCAAGTTCGTAAAGGAGCGAAGATAGTTCCTCCGGAAGTGCGGTCAAACTTACATGCCCAAGATCGCGATCCAAGACCTCGGAATAAAGCGCCAATTCCAGATATAAATACTCCCCTACTGGCTCAAGCGAACCGTACACTAAGCCGTCCAGATTCGCCTCACGCGCAGTTTGTGCGGGCCGTGAGGCCGCTTGCAGAACCCTAGTTTCGTCTTCTACAAGCTGAATACGTGACTCGACGGGAATCTCAACTTGATCGGCATCGTAGCGCGCAAGTCGCGCCAACTCCATCTCAGCCGTTCGCACCTGCGGAGCCAAACTCTCGTAGCGTTCTTGACGCTCCTCGCGGCTCAGTTGTGTGAATACAACCGCATCACGCCGATCTCGCAGCTCTTTTAACCGAAGGCCGACATCACGCTTTGCAACCTGTACGGTATCTTGTGCAAGAGCCGCGCGCTCCTCGTCGGTGTACACACGGAGCTCTAACTCTGAGAATGTATCCACGAGCAGTAGCGGAATGCCGGAAGATAGATGCTCGTGCTCATCGGCAAGCTCTTGATCCTGGTACGTTAGGGCAGCAAAGCCAAGCCGCCATATCTCGCCTGCGTCCTCAGGAAGAAGCTCGTCTGCATCTCGGGGCTGTGTGTCGGCGGCGCCAAGCGGCGCACCCCACAGGAGTAGGAGTGACAGTAAGATTACAAGGCGTGTGAGATTCCAGTGCCTACGATACCTCATACTTCATTGCCTTCTCTACAGCAGAGCAGACCCGCTCCGAATGAAAGGGTTTCACTATGAAGTCACGGGCTCCAAGCTGCACTGCACGCAGAATCATGTCCTGTTCGCCAATTGAGCTACACATAATCACACGGGCACGAGGGTCGTATCGCATCATCCGTTCGAGTGCGGATATCCCGTCCATTACCGGCATTGCAATGTCCAAAAGCACAACGTCCGGCTTTCGCACAACGTACTGAATCAAGCCGTCACGACCATCTTTCGCCTCGCCGACTACCGTGTGTCCACTACTCTCAAGCACCTCGCGAAGGAGAGAACGCATAAAGGGAAGATCGTCAACGATGAGCACCTGTATAGACATGACTGCGGCTCCTTACAGACCGTCCCGATTATTACGAAGATATGCCGTGATGAACTCGTCAATCTCGCCGTCCATAACTGCCTGAACATTGCCAGTCTCCACCTTGGTGCGATGATCCTTTACCATTGTATAGGGTTGAAATACGTACGAGCGTATCTGGTTTCCCCATCCGATATCCCGCTTCTCATCAGCTTTCTCTGCATTCTCTTTGTCTCGCTCGGCACGATAATAATCGTACAGCCGAGACCGCAGCATTTTCATTGCCGTATCACGGTTTTTGTGCTGACTTCGTTCGTTCTGACACTGAACCACAATTCCGGTAGCAAGGTGCGTTAAACGGATTGCCGAGTCGGTTTTGTTCACGTGCTGACCACCGGCACCGCTTGCACGGTAGGTATCAACACGGAGGTCTTCGGGCCGAATGTCGACATCGATATCGTCCTCTATGACCGGTGACGCATACAAAGACGCAAACGAGGTGTGTCGCCTGCCCCCGGAATCAAAGGGCGATATTCGAACCAAACGGTGTATACCGGTCTCACAGCGCAAATAGCCGTAAGCATTTTCCCCCTTAACCTCAATGGTGACCGACTTAATGCCGCCTTCGGCCTCTTGAAGATCAAGAATAGTCGTTGAAAAATTATTCCGTTCCATCCAGCGACTATACATGCGAAGCAACATGCTGACCCAGTCGCAAGCCTCGGTCCCACCAGCACCGGAGTGTATTGTGAGAAAGGCTGGCGCAGCGTCAAGCTCGTCTTGAAAATACTCGCGAACCATGAGCTTATCGAAGCGATCACGGATTTTTTTTAGTCCTTCCTCGATCTCACGAGCAACACTATCGTCGCCCTCTTCAGTCCCCAGAGTGTGGAGAGCCACCAGATCCTCAATCTCGTCCTTGAGCTGGGCCCAAGGCTCAATCCGGTTTTTGTATCTCGTGAGTTCTGTCAGGGTCTTCTCTGCCGCGTTACGGTCGTTCCAGAACTCGGGCTCACCAGTTTTTGTTTCCAAGTCTTTAATAAGGGCGGCTACGCGTTCGGGGTCAAAGTCCCCTCCAAACATCAAGAATTTCCGACTTCAGTTCTGCAATTTTTTCACCAAGATCCGCAAGCATGCTGCCTCCACACAATCTGAAAAACGCGCCAACAAGGTTGTGCGTCCCAGGACCCGAGTATAACCGATAGCCCCAACTATTTCCAGGCGCTGTACTCGTTCAGGACATCTGAAACAGATGTACTCCTTCAGGCGCACAAGCTGCAGGAGTATTTTCAAGGAATGGTCATTATAGACAGGGGAGCCTAACGCCGATTATAGTAGGTATAATGAGTAGCCAAAGCACACAGGTCCGGTCAGTTGTCGGAGGCAGAGCGGTAGCATGGCTGCTGCTGTTTGGAATATTTTTTGTAGTGAGGCCCCTTCCGGGAGCGTTGCCTTTACTCTGGGCGCAAACAGCGGAGTCCGGAAGCGCGACGGTGAGCACGCCGTCACGAGTCCGTGCCGCTGAGCTTGACGGCGAGGTATTGGTAACGTGGCGAGATGCGGCAGGTTATGAAGGGGACTACCGAGTTTGGCGTTCTCAGACCGCTTTTGAGAGTGGTGCTTTTGAAGAGTCGTCCGACATTTTTCTTGCAGGCACTGTTTCTTCCAGCATCGAGTCACTTATTGACCGGCCAGCAGAGCCAGGCACCTACTACTACGCAGTGACAAATGACTTGGAAACGACCGACCTCATTGAACAACGGAACTTTCTTCCTCGACCGGTGCGCATTGCTGTAACAGCCGAGCAAGCTCAAACGCCGGTAACGGTCAGATTGCTATCGGTTACGAACCAGAACGGCACTGCGCTCCTGCGCTTTGAACCGTCCCGACATGGCCGCCGCCTCGCGGTTTACGCTGCCACCGAAGCCATTGCAGGTTCTGAAGACCTTCAACGTGCGGTTAGGCTTGGGGTTATCGACAGCAAAGAGCTATCATACCGCGACTACCCCATACCAGGAGTACCCACGTACTACGCGGTGCTGGATGCCGAACAGGTCATAACTGGAGATGGCGAGCTCGTTCCGCAGCAAAATACCACGGTCGAGCCAATACGTATTGCGCTTGGCTCAGTTCGTCGAGGCACCGGAGCTCCCCAGGTCGGGTCGCAACGAGAGGCGCCAATTCCCATATTACGAATGCCTTGGCTCCCGGCTACCGAAGCCTATACACTCGATCTGAGCCGCACACCAAGTGAACTTGACCCGGAGACGCAAGCTGCGCTGGATGCCATCCTCACAACGTATGGTGTGGCAGCCCTTGTGCCGCCTGAACCCACCTTACTACCTGGCGATAGAAATATCACTAGTAGTAGAGATGGTAGCGGTACCAGTACTGGTCTACGAAGTAGTCTTGCAACCGTGTTGGCAGGGCCTTTTTCACGCACCGAATGGTCCGAAGCCGAGACGCAGCTGAGCAATCTGCTAACTATTGCCTCGTCTGCCGACCACCGCGCTCGAGTCCAGTTTTACCGGGGACAATGCTTGTACTTTCTTGGTCGGTTTAACGAAGCTTCGCTATCATTTGTTGATGCAAGAGAGCAGCTTTTTGCGGAGTCACAACTGTGGTTGGACGCGGCGCTGCGAGCCGGTGAAACAATACGGTAACTTTTACTCGGTTTTTAGCGACAACTCAATGAGCAGCTGCTCTTCCTCACCGGGGTTTAGATGAAGCGGTATGCGAAACACGGAACAGCAGTGCTGGAAACTCTCGACGTAACCTACAACATCGCTTGACACCGAATATACCGGTTGACTCCACAACTCAACCGGCGCGGACAGCCCCACGCGCACAACGGCTCCATTGACGAGGTCACGATAACGCAGCTCGCGAACATTCTCCACAACCTGCTCCTGAGGCCCAATTTCTCGCTTGTTTCCATCCTCATGTGCAACATGAACCTCAAGTGCCCGCACAGCGTCCGACGCAAATGCAAAATTAGCTTCACATCCGTACGCACAGGTAAGGGCCACACTGCCGGTGTTTGAGAAACGGTACTGAACACGGAGCGTTGCGCCTGAAAACACAAAACTCTTCTCTAGTCGAAGAACCACTCCGGGTTCTGGCTCCTGCTCAGCAATGAAAGAAAGGGCATGATGCTCCCGATCAATATCCTGGAGGCGATACAAACTGTGTCCTACATCGCAATACTCCGGCACATCCCCACGAAAGAAACGCTCGGAGCTGTAGTCAGACTTCCAAAAATGGTCGACAAAGGTCCTTTTTTCGTAGCTATCGTAAATAAACTCACGTTGCTCAGGATCATGGTAGGCCTCTTCTTGACGCCCAAAGGTATCAAGGTAGTTCATAGAGACAGGCAAGAAGTCGAGCTCGAATAAACGCCCTCCGCGTTGATGCAGATAGGCATTTATGCTTTGCCCTTGAAAGACATGTTCAGCAAGACCGTCCATATCAAAGTCTACAGAAACAATGGAGGAGATAAACACGCCTCGTTCACGAGTAACCTTCTCAGCCTCTATAAGCGCCGAATAAACCTGCTTGCGTAGCTTGTTGCGGTAGATTCCACCAGGAGGCCCATGCCAGTATGCACTGTGACATTGTCCGCGCCAGAGCTCCTCTCGGGCCGCCTGTTTCCGGTACTTGTCTCCGCGAATCTGATTTACAAGAATATGAGTGTACTGCATCTTCGCGTACATCAAATTGCTTTCCGGATATCGAGCAAGAAACTGGCGAAAAAACCCACCAGCAAGGTAGCCATTGCGGCCAATGCCCTCTTCAATGTGCTGGCTGAGGCCACGGAAATTTTTCTGCTGGGCTGCTGGCAGCGTCCACAACATCATTTCTTCATAGGATGTTGACGGGAAATATGCGCGGATTTTAGGTTGGTCCGTTTTCAGATAGCGCCATGGATGTATGGGCTCCAGCCAGTCGCGGTTCTTCTTCACCAGATCTAGAAACTTTGAGAGCCACTCCTCTTCATATGCAATTCGGTAGCTATCTGCTGTCCCGCCCAGTCGTTCGCCCTCATCAAGGATGACGACTACCTTGTTGGTATCCTCACAGGCAAGCTCTCGCAGATGCTGAATCATATCTTCCGGAGCGCCTGCAAGCATTTTCCAGCGAGATGTTTTGCAAATCGGAAAAACGACTACTGTCTTGCCTTGATCCTCTGTGATGCAGGGGCGATACAACTCGTCTCCCGAAAGGCCAGCCGTAATAAAATGATAGTCGGCAAGAAATGTGTACTCCATACCGCTGTTACGTAGGGCCGACGGCAACGAAGGTTCCCACACGTGTTCAGTTAACCAGGCCCCACGCGGCCGCCGACCAAACTGCTTGCGGAGGAAGGTAGTCATGCGTTCAATTTGTCCGAGTCTATCAGTGTGCGGTATGAGCGGAAGTACCGGATCGTAGAACCCGCCGCCTAAAAACTCCAGCTGCTTACGTGAAGCCATCTCCGAGAGTACGTCGATAAACTCCGAATGATGTTTCTCCAACCACTGAAACAACGTGCCCGAGTAGTGAAGAGTAATAGGTATCTCAGGGTGATTATACAAAGTCCGCACAAACGGTTTGTACGCCCGCTGATAAATGCTCTCGAAGGTCTCATCGTCGCTACCGAGCGGTTGCGTATTGCTGGTTCCAAATACGAATTTTAAACTTTGCATACTCATCTCGCTCGGAAACTCGGAGGGGCCACAGATGTGCAACCTACTACTGAACCGAAATTGTAGCCTTAGCTAACCGCCTTGTAAAGCTACCACGTGCCGCTAAAGCAACCCCGACAGAAAAAAACTATCAAAAGCATGAAAAGCCATAGCCATGAGACCCGCGCTAATTATCACGATTGGGGTACCGCGGAAAGCCGGGTGAACCCACTCCGACTCCATTTGGTCCCGTATTGCCGAGAGCAACACGAGTACCAACATTACGCCCAGACCGGCACCAACTCCTGCGGCTATCACCTCACCAATGCCAAGGTTCATCTCTACCAAGATCAGCGATAGCCCAAACACAGCACAATTAGCGGCAAAAAGCGGCAGATACTCGTCCATGACCGCAGCAAAGGCTCCGCCTACCCGATCGGCGCCAAAAGCAATGCCTTGTACCACTCCAGCAATTGACAGTAGGAGCACAAAAGTTCTGATCATGGTGAGCCCCAGCGGCTGGAGCACGAGAGAGTCTATAAACCAGACCAGCATTGCGGTCAGTACTAAGACAAAAACCAGCACCGCACTAAAGCTCAAAGCGGAACGCAGATCACGCGAATACTCAAGCGCTGGGCAAATTCCGACAAAGTAATACAACACGAGGTTATTAACCAGTAGAAACTGGAAAACAAGGCCCACGGCACTCATCGACCCGCCTCCCGCGACTCCCGGTTCAGGCGTAAATATGCAACGAGGGCTCGGATATACCCAAGCACCAGCAATGCACCGGCTGCCGTACCAAACAACTGCAGCGGCGCTTGAGCTGGCCCGGGTATCTGTACCGCTACCTGACCCCAGCTTATTCCTCCGGTACCAAGGATTTCGCGTACGCCCGCAATGAGGGTCAACGCAACTAAAAAGGACAATCCGGTATACGCAGCAGCCAGGGTAACTTCACCTAACCCGTTACCCGTATCGGAACCTCCAATAAGCCGAAGTACCAGGCAGTTAACCGCGATGAGGGGTACGAAAACGCCCAACCGGGCCCGC
>CAZQIK010000012.1:0-12976 GCA_964593085.1 uncultured Spirochaeta sp. | reverse complement strand
CGGCGGTCACAGTATTTCAGTACCCGCCGTGCTTAACGTAGTTCCACCTGAACCTCGGTTGGATTTTCCATTGCGAGGTCAAGCAAGATTTGCAGCAGTGCTGCACTTACCCCCCGGAGATATCGGCGCCGTATCCAACTACAGCTATGCAGTTCTAAGCGGAACACGCCTTCTTCCCGCGCCTCACCGGACACTCTGATACCGCTCGTTGCAGCTAAGAGGCGCGCCGTACTGCGGAGCGCAGAACTCACAGCGGCACAGGCCGGACTGAACTCTTCATGCTGCGGACGCACCGCATGACCAACTGCGCTGAGATACTGAAGAGTACCGTTGGGTCGCATATGCAGTTCAATCTGTATCACGAACGCGCAACCGATCTTTAACTGGCAATGTCCTTGATCCGAATTACCGAGTATTGGCGACGATGCCCCTGGGTCCGACGGTAGTTTTTGCGACGCTTGTAGGTAGACACTTTGATTTTTTTCGCCTTGCCGTGGTTCTCCACAACCGCTGTGACCTTTGCTCCCGAAACATAGGGAGTTCCTACATTGGTTTTATCGCCGTCGCTCACCATGAGCACCGAGTCGAACTGAAGTTCTTCTCCGGTCTCGTTCGGCAAACGGTCAATCTCAATCTTGCCGCCCGTCTGAGCCTTGTATTGCTTTCCTAAAATCTCTACTAATGCGTACATTACCTTGTATTTCCTCTGCCGGCGCGACTCGAGCACGCGTTGGATGTAGTACGAATGGATATCACGACCACGGCCTGCACGTCAAGAGCCTACGGCAATAGTGTGTCACCCATCAGGTAGCGGTCTATCTCACGCGCAGCAAGACGACCCTCCTTGATGGCCCACACAACCAGCGACTGGCCACGGCGAGCGTCGCCAGCGGCAAAGACCTTAGGTACGGAGGTGGAATGCTCGCCAAAGGCCGCTCGAAAGTTGCTCCGTTCGTCAAGCGTCACACCAAGTGATTCTGCAATCTGGGCCTCGGGGCCCAAGAAACCCATTGCGAGCAGCACGAGGTCCGCTGGCCACTCTTCCTCGCTTCCAGGAATCTCTTCCATGGTCGGTCGCTCCCCGCGCTCCTTCTTCCAGCCCACCCGCACCGTGCGCAAGGCCTTCACATGGCCAGCGCCGTCACCAATGAACTCCTTGGTAAGAATTGAGTACTCACGCGGGTCCGCACCCGACACAGTTTCAATTTCCTCATGACCGTAGTCGCTCTTTAGGAGCCGCGGATACACCGGCCACGGATACTCCGCTGTTCGGGCTGCCGCAGGCTTAGGCAAAAGCTCAAAATTTTTGAGGCTCCGGCAGCCGTGACGAGCACTTGTGCCAATGCAGTCGTTGCCGGTGTCACCACCGCCAATCACAATAACGTGCTTGCCGTGCGCCGAAATTGCAGGATCTCCTCCTCCAAGCACACTCTTGGTAGAACCACCCAAGAATTCCATCGCAAAGTGAATGCCGTCCAGCTCGCGGCCCGGCACTGGTAGATCGCGCGCGCGAGTGGCGCCGCAGGCAAGCAGCACCGCGTCAAACTTTTCCATCAGCTGCTGAGCGGCTATGTCGCGCCCGACCTCTACTCCTGGGCAGAACTCAATGCCCTCTGCCGCCATAATTCCGTTGCGCTTCTCAACAAGTCGCTTATCCAACTTCATGTTCGGAATGCCGTACATAAGCAATCCACCTATGCGGTCCTCACGCTCATACACCGTGACTAAATGCCCAGCCTGGTTGAGTTGGTCCGCCGCAGAAAGCCCGGCCGGGCCACTACCTACGACAGCTACGCGCTTTCCGGTCCGTAATGCCGGAACTCGGGGCTCCATAAGACCGTTGTCGTAGGCTCTATCAATAATGGCAGCCTCGTTGTCTTTTATGGTTACCGCCGGTTCATTAATGCCCAATACGCAGGCGCTTTCGCACGGCGCGGGACACACTCTCCCGGTATATTCTGGGAAGTTGTTGGTTTTCATCAACCGCTTCCAGGCTTCTTCCCAGTCACCTCGGTAAATGAGGTCGTTCCATTCTGGAATAAGATTATCTACCGGGCAGCCAAAGTTAGACTGACAAAAAGGGATGCCGCAGTCCATGCAGCGCGCCCCTTGTTCTTGACGTTCCTTCTCGTCCAAGGGTCGGTGAAACTCATTAAAATCCGCTATTCGCTCCTCGGCCGGACGGTCGTACACCGTCTTGCGCGAATACTCCATAAATCCAGTTGGCTTACCCATTCACAAGCTCCTTATCCCGCAGCTGCTGTAGTTCTAATACCTGCCTAAAAGCCGGGGGAATAATCTTTACAAACTCGCTCTCATACTCCTCCCAGGCACTCAGCAATTGCTCGGCCAAAGAAGATCCGGTGAAGCGCCAATGTTCATCCAGCAATGTCTTCACAGACGAGATGTCCTCGTGCTCCATCTCACATGCTTCCACCATCTCGGGGTTTAACTTGCGAGTGAGGGACTTATCACGGTCCCAGACATAGGCAATGCCACCCGACATTCCGGCGGCAAAATTCCGACCAGTTGGGCCAAGAATGACGGCCCGGCCGCCGGTCATGTACTCACAGCCATGATCACCAACGCCTTCTACCACAACATATGCTCCCGAGTTTCGTACACAGAAACGCTCCGCGGCCATGCCACGAAAATACGCGCGACCGCGTGTGGCGCCATACAACGCCACATTGCCAATTATTACATTGTCTTCGGCCTTATAGCTTGAGCCTTTCGGCGGGTACACCATGAGGCATCCCCCCGATAGCCCCTTGCCAACATAGTCGTTGGCGTCACCCTCCAGCTCCATAGTTACGCCGGTCGTGAGCCAGGCCCCGAAACTCTGCCCGGCCGAGCCTTTGAAGCGGAAGTGAATGCTATCTTCCCGCAGCGCATCGGCCCCGACACGCCCGCTAATGGTGTGACTAAGTAAGGTTCCAGTAGCCCGGTCGGTATTCTTAATCGGCAGCTCGACCTCAACCCGCTCACCACGACTTATAGCTGGCTCGGCATACCTAATAAGAGTGCGGTCAAGCACCTGTTCCAGTTTGTGATCTTGGGGCACACAGCAGATTACACCGGTATTGCTCTCACCCTTCACGGCGGGCGTTAAAATGGCGCTCAGGTCGACGCCCTCGGACTTCCAGTTGCGGACATCAGGATCGGCTTCCAGCATGTCTACTCGGCCAACCATCTCGTTCCAGGTGCGGAACCCAAGGCTCGCCATGACCTGACGGGCCTCCTCGGCAACAAACCGAAAAAAGGCCTCTACATGATCAGGTCTCCCCATGAACTTGGCCCGCAGCTTTTCGTCCTGCGTGGCTACCCCTACCGGGCACGTGTTCTTCTCACACTTGCGCATCATAATACAGCCGAGCGAAACGAGGGCCGCGGTAGCAAAGCCACATTCTTCGGCACCCAAGAGCGCCGCAATGACGATATCGCGTCCAGTCTTAAGTTGGCCGTCGGTCTGCACGACAACGCGGCTACGCAGGTCGTTCATAACCAACGTTTGGTGCGTCTCCGCCAGTCCGAGCTCCCACGGTAGTCCAGCATGCTTGATACCAGTAAGTGGTGAAGCGCCGGTGCCGCCGTCATGACCCGAGACCAAAATATGGTCTGCATGCGCCTTTGACACGCCAGCTGCGACCGTTCCAATACCAACCTCCGAAACCAGCTTGACGCTTACCCGTGCCGAAGGGTTGGAGTTCTTCAAATCAAAGATAAGTTGAGCTAAATCTTCAATAGAATAAATGTCGTGATGAGGCGGCGGACTAATGAGACCAACTCCTGGAGTTGAAAAACGGGTCTTGGCAATAACGTCAAATACTTTGTGCCCGGGTAGCTCCCCGCCTTCACCCGGCTTGGCTCCCTGCGCCATCTTAATTTGAATCTCGTCCGCGCTACTGAGATACTCAATGGTTACGCCAAATCGCCCTGAGGCAACCTGCTTAATTGCCGACCGGCGAGAATCTCCGTTCGGTTCGAGCGACTTGTAGCGCTCAGGCATCTCACCACCCTCACCGGTATTGCTTTTGCCGCCAATGCGGTTCATTGCAACAGCCAGGCTTTCGTGCGTCTCCTGCGATATCGAACCAAAACTCATGCCACCGGTAGCAAAACGCCGCATAATATTCTCTGCGGGCTCTACCTCATCTAAGGGAACCGGCGTGGCATTGTCCTTAAAGCGCATGAGTCCCCGGAGGGTAGCCTGATTTCGGCTACGTTGGTCTTGATGAGCCGAGAAGCGGCTGAAGGCGTCCTGGTCTCGGTTACGCACCGCGTTCTGCAGTAGCGAAACAGACTCCGGATCCCACATGTGCTGCTCGCCGCCAGTACGCCATTGATAGTCACCGGGATTGATGTATTCAGTGCCAATAGGCACGTTACGAGTGGGATATCCCAAACCGTGACGTCGTAGCGCTTCCTCCGCCAGCAAGAGAAAGCCAGCCCCCTGGATTCGCCCAGCAGTGCCGACAAAACACAGATCCAAAACGTCGTCGGCCAGGCCCACTGTTTCAAAAATCTGCGCACCTTTATAACTGTCGATGGTGGAAATACCCATCTTGCCAAACACTTTGCGCATGCCGTACTCGAGCGCACGATGATACCTCTGTACGACTTCAGCATCCGACAAGTTTGTATCTATTCTGCCGTCAGCCTTCAGTTTCCACAAAGCTTCGTAGGCTAGATATGGGTTCACCGCATCGGCCCCAAACCCAACCAATGTACAGAAGTGATGCACCTCGCGCGGCTCACCGGACTCAACTACAATTCCAATTTGAGTGCGCTTAGCACACCGCACCAAGTGATGATGCACCGCTCCAACTGCGGCCAACGCACTCACCGGTACTCGTTCGGCAGAGACCGCGCGGTCACTTAACACAACCAAGGCGTAACCCTCGGATATTGCGTCCTCAGCTTCTTGTGAAACTCGCTCTAGACAAAAGCGCATTCGTTCCGGCCCGCCGTCACGCGGAAAAGTGATGTCGAGCACCTTGCTTTTCCAGCCACGGTGATCCAGCGCCTTGAGCTGCGCCATCTGCTCATTATTCAGGAAGGGGGTATCTAGTTGCAATCTGTGGCAGTGCTGCTCACTCATCTCAAGCAGGTTTTTTTCGGGCCCAATGTAACTCTGCAGACTCATGATGATGTCCTCACGAATCGAGTCGATAGGCGGATTCGTAACCTGCGCAAAAAGTTGCTTGAAGTAATCGTACACCAGCCGTGGTTTGTCGGAAAGCACGGCCAAGGGTGTGTCGTTGCCCATGGATCCCAGCGGCTCCTTGGCGTTGTTTGCCATCGGCGCCAGGATCAACTCCATGTGCTCAACGGTGTAACCAAAACTTCGCAGTCGTGCCAGCAGCGTCTCTTCTTCTAGGCCGTGAACCTCTACCGCGGCCTGTAGGTCCTCCAAACGAATGCGCTGCGCCTTAAGCCATTCACCAAATGGCCGACTCTGAGCAATGCTATTCTTCAGTTCGATGTCGTCAAGAATGCGTCCTTCTTTGAAGTTAACCAGGAACATACGGCCTGGCTTGAGGCGCCCCTTCTCACGTATTTCCTCAGGAGGAATATCCAGTACCCCCACCTCACTGGCCATTATGACAAGGTCATCATGCGTAACGTAGTAGCGACTTGGCCTGAGTCCATTTCGGTCGAGTACGGCACCGATAAATCGGCCGTCGGTAAACGCAACCGAGGCAGGTCCGTCCCACGGCTCCATCATGCAGCCAAAGAACTCGTACATATCTTTACCCAACCGCGGCATACCTTCGTGGTGCTGCCACGCCTCCGGCACCATCATCATGACAGCTTCGTGCAACTCCATACCCGACATGAGCAGCAGCTCGAGAACATTGTCAAAATTGCCGCTATCCGAGCAGTCGGGTTCAATAATCGGGAGCGTCTTTTGCAGATCATCGCCAAAGAGTTTGCTCGAAAGTGTGCCCTGACGCGCACGCATTTTGTTAATGTTGCCACGAAGCGTGTTGATCTCGCCATTATGACTCATGAAGCGGTTCGGTTGCGCGCGGTCCCAACTCGGGAATGTGTTGGTGGAAAAGCGGGAGTGCACCATTGCTAAGTGGCTTTCATAATCCGGGTCTGCAAGGTCAAGAAAGTAGTCAAACAGCTGCTCCGGCATGAGCATGCCCTTATACACAATGACGCGCGTAGAGAGGCTACAGATATAAAACCAGTGTTCCGGATCCAAAGCCTCAACTCCCCGAATCTCACGGGCCGCTGTCTTGCGTATTACGTAAAGTTTGCGCTCGAAATCGTTTCGCTCCAGTCCCTCCTCGGCGGCCACAAAGAGCTGCTCCATGTGAGGTTCCGAGGCGAGTGCGGTAGGGCCAATCATTGAGTTGTCACGCGGCACCTTGCGCCAGCCAATGAGCTTTTGTCCGTTGCGAGCCACGATCTCGGCAACCTTGTTCTTACATGCCGCTCGAAGTTCGTCGTTGTCCGGCAAGAACACAATCCCCGCCGTATATGAACCGCGTGCTGGCAGCTCGCAATTGAGCTCAGTTCGGGCGGTTTTTTCGAGAAACAGCTGTGGCAAGGTAGTCAGCACACCTGCACCATCGCCGGAGTTTTTATCGCTACCGACGGCACCTCTGTGGGTCATGTTTATGAGTACTTCTCGAGCCTTCTCAATTATATGGTGGGCGCCTCGGCCCTTAATATCCGCGACAAAACCTACACCGCAGGCATCGTGTTCTTGCGCGGGGTCATATAGTCCAATTTTTTGCGGTCGCCGGCGATATATCATAGACACTCCTTGTGGGTCTCTTGGTTTAAACCAGGTTGTATAGCAAATTGGCTAGTTCTTATCGCAATTTACATGCCAAACTATACAACTTCAACTATTTACCTAAAGGCAAACACTTTAGCGCTACGTGAAGACGAAGAGTGCGCATGTCATCATACAAAAACGATACGTTTTCGTATTTTTCCGTGTGCTAAAAACTACGTCTATGTAGCACCTACATTTCCGAGTGTTTTTACATGGACTCAAGGAACGGTACCCCGATGAGTTGCAGTCCATTCGCAAGCGTCCGCCTCACAGCCACGCACAACGCCAGCCGGGCAGTACGCTGTACTTCGGTCGTGGCCTGCAAAACCTGTACATCGTGATAATAGCCCGAGAAGCTTTTCGCCAACTCGTACAGGTAACCGGTCAGCGTAGACGGGTTGTAGCTTGCGGCCGCAGACGCCACAAGCGACGGGAACTCAGCAATTCGGCGCACAATATCCCACTCAGAGTCCAGACTCAACTCAGCAGCATCAAACTCAGCGTCAAGTTGATATCCCTGAGCCTGAGCCTTGGCAAGCATGCTGGAAATCCGCGCTCCGGTATACTGCAGGTAAGGCCCTGTGTTTCCAGAAAACGCAAGCGATGCTTCCGGATTAAAGATCATATCCTTGTTCGGCGTTGTTTGCAGCAAATAGTAGTGCAGGGCTCCAAGTGCAATTTTGTCAGCCGTCGTCCGCACATCGCCTACCGCTTCTTCGCGAGCCTTTGCTCGAATTTCTCCAGCCGCTAGTTCAGACAACTCGTCCAGCAACTTGTCGGCATCAACAACCGTCCCTTCTCTACTCTTCATTTTCCCTTCCGGCAGATTAACCATGCCATACGAAAGATGATGCAAATTGGCGGCCCAGTCATGATTAAGTTTCTTTATTACATGGAACAACACCTTGAAATGGTAGATCTGCTCCGAAGCAACCACGTACACCATTCGATCAAAAGGCCAGTCGTTGTAGCGGGTGATAGCGGTCCCTATATCCTGGGTGAGATACAGAGATGTGCCGTCACTTCGCAGCAATACTTTTTTATCCAGGTCGATATCCGAGAGATCGACCCATACCGAGTTGTCGGGATCCTGATAAAAAGCGCCTGAAGCAAGGCCTTTGAGCACCTCAGACTTTCCAAGCAGGTAGGTTTCACTTTCGTAATAGACTGAATCGAAAGAGACATTAGTACGCTTGTACGTTTCCCAAATCCCTTCGATGGCCCATTTATTCATGAGCTTCCACAACTCGAGTGTTTCCGGATCGCCCTGTTCCCATGCACGCAGCATATCCTGGGCGGCAGGTTCAGCCGCAGGGTCTTCGCTGGACCATTGATTGTACCGGACGTAGTAGTTGCCGACAAAATGGTCCGACTTAAGGCCAGCGCTTTCGGGCGTGGCGCCAGCACCGAAGGTGCGGTAGGCAAGCATTGACTTGCAAATATGTACCCCACGGTCGTTTATAAGATTCACCTTACGAACATCGGCTCCCGCAAAACTGAGAATTCGCGCGGTACTCTCACCCAGTGCATCGTTACGTAAATGTCCAAGATGCAGCGGCTTGTTGGTATTGGGGCAAGAAAACTCAATCATTACGCGTACGCCAGCCGAAGCCCGGCTTGCCCCGTACGACTCACCTTGCTCTTGAACGGCCCTAAGCGTTTCTTGAATAAGCTCTGCACGGTTAAACCGAATATTAAGATATCCCCCAGCGGTTGTAACCGAGCGCCGGTGCTCTTCCGGCAACAGAGCAACAACGGACTCTGCAATTACGGGCGGAGCGCTCCGAAAGATCTTGGCAAATGGAAACATAGGAAAGGCTAGGTCACCCAACTCAGGCTTAGGTGGCACCTCGGTCTGCAGCTGTTCAGGTGAGAATGAACCAGAATCCAAGCCCTTGTCTTTCACAAGCTGCTCGAGCGCAGATGTCACGAGGTCAGTCCATAGTTCTTTGTTGCTAGTCATAATGTGTTGTTCCCCACCTGCAGTAGCGCCAGCATGCGCGTATAATTGTCCGGTCCTTCTCGCCGGTATGATCCCAGTTTCACATCGCAGCGCGTGCAGCGTTCGACAACATGCACCCGCTCCACACCAAACCCCAGAGCCAGCTCTTCGTTAAGATGCGGCAGGTCAAGATGCGGCCCATCGGGCTGTGTCTTGACCGCGTTTATTCCCCACTCGGCGCCGAAATCTCTCGCGCACTCCTCGCCCACTTGGTAACAACATACTCCAATTGCCGGACCTATGAGTACATCAAGCTCTGCGGGATCGACCCCATATCGCGACTGCATCAACCGCAATGCGTTGAGAAGAATACCGGTCCCCTTGCGCCCCGAATGCAGCAAAGCACAAGGGCCGTCCGCACCTGCGGTGAGAAATATCGGCACACAGTCTGCGACTGTAACCCCCAGCCACAATCCATGGCTGTTGCCATTACACATGACTCCATCGGCTGTCCCCAGTACCATGAGCTCTGCTGCTCGCCAGTCGATACTACTCCGTTCTGCGGTGGTGTTTTCGGAACAGGGGCTGTCCTCCAACACGACGATATCCCGAGTGTGTTCCTGCCGCACCATACCAAGCTTCTTCACTTGGAGCTCTTCGAGCAGCGCTGCACGAGCAGGATTCATACCGCCACCGGATGTTCCCATATCCCCGGCTGCGACCAGGCTTAAAACTGCCCGCCGAGGGAACGGCAGCACTTCAACATCGAACCGCTCCAAGCTACGTGCCGGTCTATTCATGTGTATTCTCTCATCATTTGTCAGGTGTAAAGATACAGAGAAGATCTTCCCAAGGTCAACGCGACAAGCTGAATAGCCTCTAAAAGCGCAAGTTCACGCGCCTTGGATCACCGCGGAGGGCCAGCACCACGTTCAAGGTCGACAAGTCTGGAGAAAATTTCTAGAAATGCACGTGCTGTACGCATGGCCGAGTCGAGGGACGACATGAGATCTCTGTTGGAATGCCCGCCTATCTGGCCCAGATTCGACAGGGTGTCATAGCGCCCGCCAACTTCACCATAGAGGATACCGTTCACAATCTCGGCAATTGTCCGCACCGCTGCAATGCTTTCGTTTAAGATCTCGGATCCACGGCCGTCGATTTTCTTCATGGCCTTTTCGATGCGGTCAGGATACTCGGCATCATGAGGCTGCTTCCTCAGCTGATCCAACGTCATACCGAAATCACCGCCAGGCTCCAGCCGCTGCTGAAAACTCGCCACAACGTGCTCTGCATTGTCGAGGACTTGAAAGGCCTCGTCATACTCGGTGCGGTTTTCGCTCTTGTAGAAATCTCCATCAATGAGCAATGTCTTAAGCGGCAACAACATTTTTTGTCGGAATGCAGTTCGCAGGAATAGCCGGAGAGCCCCCAAACTCCGTGCATGTTGCCCTTCTTCACCATGAATGGTCCGATAATTTTGCAGGGCTTGCACCGGGCCCGCATCAACCAAGCTTTCAATCTCACGTGAATATCTACGCTTTTGTACCGACAATACATACTCGCCATAGAGCTTCTCGCAACGATCACTCCAAAACCGCTTGACCAGTGCAAACCAGTCTTCACCCCCGGTAACTACCGGCGGCTCATAATTAATATCTTCAACAGCTACCCGTACCAGCCCCACCACCGGCACCTGATCCATAAAATTGCGGACCTCGGATAAGGATAGAGAAGCGGTGCGCAAACGCCGTGAGAGGCCCTCGGCAAGGTTATAGTCTCCGGCGGATATTCGCTCCTGCTCAGCAAAGATGAAGACCGCCTCCAGCAACCGCGGGCTAGGTCGAAATCGTAGGGCGGCCAAAGCGCTGGCAAGATCCGACAAGGGCCCGGTCAGTTCACGAACCGGATAACTGCCCGCACCATCATCGCCGGTTATAACCGCACGACCAGAGATGGTCTGGAAGGGAAAGTTAGCCAACCTGTGCAGGGCATGCAGAAAGCGCGCATTATCGTACATTCGAGCGCGGCCGTCTGACGACATGCTTTCAAAAACATAGTCTAGATTAATCATCATACGACGACGAACCTCAGGCTCCGGCATCTCAGGGTCTTCCTTGGAGATCTCAAAGGGGTCTGTCTCGGCAGCCAGTTCACGCTGCACCGATTCCAGCTCAAGATTAAGAAGAAACGCCAGGAATGTCGGTTCATTTTTTCCAAGTGCCCGGGAAAGTGCTCCGGAAAGCGGCCGCACTGACTCTGATAGACCATCCACTGCTTGAAAGAAGCCGGGAAGAACAAGTGAGTTGCGCCGGTCAAAAATTGTAGGGTATCTGCGTGCAAGCGATGTCGCGTGCTGTTGAATGAAACGGTTGCTAAGCAGCTGCTCACGTGTTTGACCGCTAAAGACCGTGCGCAGCATAATCCATAAACGTGCAAAAAGAGGCATGCGATAAAACTCTGCCGTTGCGTCGACATGCTCGCGCGACTCCGTCTCGTCGTCATCCGTAGCAGGTTCCCAGCTAACCGAGATAGTACTCTGCACTTTCTCAAGCATGTCACGTCGCTCGCTGGAAGACAGCTCCTTCACGAGGGAGTCAAATGCACCAATTCCATTTTGCATACCATTGAATCCTATGGAGTTTTAACCGCGAGGTCAACGTGACGGCAAACTTCACCCAGAACTTACTTGGACACTTGACATGCATGGGCATAGCCGACATCTTATGGGGTATGATACGAATGTTGAGACCGAGCAGTAAAAATTACCTCACCTCGATGCCGCCCCATACGCAGATTCAGACAGCAGAAATTATTGATGAAATTATAATAAGCATTAGCCCTTCAGGGAGACCCCCGAGGAAATAACGGCACGTAGCAGTACGTGGGAAAGCCGTCCTTCCTCCGGGGGGACGGCTTTCTTTTTGCCCAAAAAAACAAGGAGAACAGAGTAATGAGTGAGTTTTATGTGTACGACACAACCTTACGTGACGGAATGCAAGGAATGGAAATCAGCTTCTCCCTCGACGATAAGATTCAGATAGCACACCGACTCGACGATATGGGCATTGACTACGTAGAGGGCGGTTTCCCTATGTCGAATGAAAAAGAGGCCGCATTCTTTGAACAATGCAAAAAAGAGAGCTTCAAACATGCCAAGATCGTAGCGTTTGGCTCTACCCGGCGAGCTGGCACAACGGCCGAGGCCGACCCGCACATCAGAGCATTGCTCGATACCGACACCGAGACGGTGATCGTGGTTGGCAAGACATGGAAGGCACATGTGCACACCGTACTCAAAACCGACGAGGAAGAAAATCTACGAATGATCTACGACTCCCTTGCTTTCCTCAAAAGTCAGGGGCGACGGGTATTTTTTGACCTGGAGCACTTCTTTGACGGTTATAAGGACGATCCGGAGTACGCTCTCAAGGTGCTCAAGACAGGTACCGAGGCCGGTGCAGATACATTGGTTCTGTGTGATACCAACGGCGGAACCCTACCGTCAGAGATTACTGGAATCATGCAAGCCTTACCTCGCGAAAGCCTTGCGCCCTTGGGGGGCCACTTTCACAACGACTGCGGCACTGCTGTAGCCAACAGCCTTGCCGCAGTAGATGCCGGGGCAGTTCAGATTCAGGGTACTGTCAATGGATGGGGTGAGCGCTGTGGCAACGCGAATCTATGTGTTTTTGTCCCGAACATCTGCCTCAAGATGGGCCTCAAACCCAAGGTTGCCGAGCACCTGGAAAAACTGACGGTACTTTCGCGCTTTGTCGCCGAAAAAGCCAATATAATTCCAGACAAACGACAACCGTACGTCGGCATCGCGTCATTTAGCCACAAGGCCGGGCAACATGCAGATGTGATTGCCAAGCAGGCAGAACTTATGGAACACATCGATGGGGCTTTGGTGGGTAACGAGCGCCGGGTCCTCCTATCCGAACTTGCTGGTAAGTCCACTGTCGTGGAGAAGATGAAGAAATACGGATCCTATGATAAAAACTCTGAGGTAGTCGGACGGCTCATTAAAGAGCTTAAGGACAAAGAACGCGCTGGGTACGAGTACGAAGCGGCAGAGGCGTCTTTCGATCTGCTCATGCGCCGGGCGCTGGGCCGGTACCGCCCCTTAGTTGAGCTGCGCAACTATCACTTGGAAACCTACAAAACCGGCAATACCCCGTCCAAGACCGTCGGTCGCATATTCATAAATTCAGAAGGCTTGGATGTCATGGGGG
>CAZQIK010000011.1:0-13036 GCA_964593085.1 uncultured Spirochaeta sp. | reverse complement strand
GGGGCGAAGGCCGGATTCATATTGGCTACCCAAAGCATAAGCAGCTCCTCAAGCGCCAATTCACGGCCACCCAGTCCGGGCTCAGGCTGCGAGGCAAGGTAAGCGGCAGGAGACTTTTCGCCATTGTAAACCGCCAGAGGGGGGAACTGTTCAACGAACTGTGTGAGTAATTTTTCAACTTTGGTCTTGCCTAGTTTTTTTTCAAGGCGTTCATGCAGCTCCGAGAAAATCTCAACCCCATGCTGTTCCCGATACTGTACTGTGACATAATGGAGAATCTCGTCAATCAGCGCCATTGCATTGATATCACCGGTGTGTACAGCCTGCTCCGGATGATGTACAAGATCTCGTTGTTTGTTAATGAGGTAAGAAAATTCGCGCGCCGCTCGAAAGTCGGCAAAAATTATGTTGCCCCTAAGGCTGAATATACCCTTGTCAAAACCATAGCGCTTGCGAGCTGCGGCCGAAACATGAAACTCACGAGCTCCGTATGTAGGTTGCTTACGAGTTGTGGAGTCCCCCAGCTGAGTATCGCCAATTGGGTACAGAAAAAGGGGGCGGGGACCATTGGGATTCATAGAATGCTCCTTTTATTTCGTTCTTCAACAAGCTTTCGAATGCTCTGTATTAATTTTTCTCGGTGCATAAGCTTTTCGATGTTCTCCGGAACTCGATAACTCCAGTTGACACTGTTGGCTGTGCCCGGAATATTCACCCGTTCATGACTCGGATCCGCAGAACAAAGCTCCGACTCCAATGCAAACAGATCTTGAAGCTGAAATACGCAGAACACAGATGCGGCTCCAAGAAGGGCGTGAATAACCTTACGTGCAGTTTGCGGATCATACTGAGCGGGGGACTCGCCGCTATAGCCAAGGAGCGTCCAGAATGAATCACGCTCAGCCTCGGGTAACTCAAGCTCCCACCATTCTCTTAAAGTGCTCGTATCATGCACCGAAGGCGCGCACACCGACAAAAAAGGGTAGTGCTCAACTTGCACGAAGGGCTCGTCAGGTTCTTCGTAGTCACGCGTCCAACGCGGTACCTTCAGGCTAAGAATACGTAGAGAGCTAAGCACATCCGGAACCGACTCCGGTACTACACCAAGATCTTCTGCACAGGGAAGAATCTCCACCGTCTCGCGCATCATCTTGAGCGTTTTCAGACCGTGAGCCTTCCAGATTTCTTCGTTTTCTTCACCAACGCGATGAACCAAACCCTCGAATACGTGTTTTTCGTTCTCATTAAGCCCCTGATAACGTGTGCATGTACGAAAGCTCCAGCTGTATGCATAGGAGTCTTCATCAATCTTTATCAACGCCCGATCGCGGTACTGATTAACAAGAAATTCTTTGGCCTCTGCCGAGCAGTCAGCGCTGTAGATACCTCGTTCTCCCCCAACTTTTGGGTGAAAAAGATAGAGATCTTCGTCACCAATGCGTTGTAAAAGCTCATTTATGCAGCCCTGGGCTTCAAGACCAAGCGCCTCACGGAGCAGGCTCCCTGACAGATGCGGCTCGGCAAGCCACCGGACACGGTCGTCGGAAAAGCCTGCGGCCTGCAACTCGGCACGGCTAAGGGTAGCGCTTGGTTCAAAACGCCCAAGGATACCGCTTTCATTCTCGGACGGAATAGCCCAAATGCGGAAAAAACCAAGCACATGGTCAATTCGGTACGCGTGATAAAACTTGGACGCTTGTCGCACGCGATCCCGCCACCATCCGAAATCTGATTTTTCAAGTTCGGCCCAATCATAAATTGGAAAGCCCCAGTTTTGACCAAGCTCGCTAAACATATCCGGAGGTGCTCCGGCGCGAAGATCCGTCCGAAACAGCTCACGTCGGCGCCACAAATCTACACTGTCTTCATTCATGAGAATAGGAACATCACCCTTCAGTAGAACTCCTAACTCATTTAAGGTTGCTTTTGCTGCGCGCAGTTGTTGCTCAAGACGATACTGAATCCAAGCAAAAAACATAAGTCGGGGTTTGAGCGTTTTATCGCTCCATATGTCATGTATCAGTTTGTCGCTAGGATCGTTATGCTCTTCCCACTGCCACCAAGGTTTACGATCATTTCGCGCCTTTAGGAATCTGAAAACCGCGTAATCTCTTACCCAGTTGTTCTCCACGATCCACGTTTGCAGTTGCACGTCCTGGTCAATGGTCGTCTGCCGCGCCTGATATAAGTCTTGCAAGAACCCAAGTTTTGCATCAAGCGCGCGCTGATACTCAAGCCGTGCTTCACCGCTGAGCTCTTCACGTAAGCGCACTACCCGATCGGCAAACCCACCGGCACCCTCGAGCTCCGGTAGGTCGTCAAGCCGGATATACAACGGGTGCAAAGCAAAAGCACTTTGGGCGCTATAGGGTGAACTATCGGAACCAGTGTCGTTGACCGGAAGTATTTGAATGAGATTTAGACCGGCAGCCTTCACCCAGTCGCCGAGAAGCGTTAAGTCTGCGAACTCGCCGGTGCCGACGCTCCGTTCGCTTCTGAGACTAGTTATAGGGGTCAAGACGCCAGTACTTAGGTGTTCGAACTCATGCAACGCCATTGGGTCGGCTCCTACATCGGGGTGTGACCCAAGTATACGCGCCAAGGCCCAGATTCGCAAGTGAGTTAAATTAGAACTAATAATCTTAATAGAATAAACTATGAGAGTTCGTTTATCTTGTCTCGCAGCCGCGCCGCTTCTTCGTAGTTCTCAGCTTCAACCGCTTGTTGAAGCTCGGTCAGGAGTCGGTCTTTTTCAGTATCAGACTCAGTTTCATCTTCACTCTCACCAAACGGTGATACTGCTTGATCATCCTCAGTTTGAATCATATTCACGGCAATTCCTGCTTCCTCTACAACACTTTCGGCAATGAAAACCGGACAATGAAGACGAGCGGCAAGCCCAAGAGCATCGGAGGGACGTGAATCAATGCTCATTTTTTTTATGCCTTGTTTCATGAGTATCCGCCCATAAAACGTGCCGTCGCGTAAGTCCGTGATTTCGACGCGCTCCATGGTCACACCAAACTTCTCCAACATCTGAATTACCAGATCATGCGTAAGGGGTCGAGGCATAGGCACATTACCAAGTCCGATGAGAATTGACTGAGCCTCAAGTTGTCCGATAAATATTGGAACCGCTTGCTCTGATCCGAGTGGTTTGACCAGAACAGCATTGCCCTTATCTGTGCGAGCAACTGTCCATATTTCTGCTTCTAAGAAGGAGCTATTTCCCATTCCCATAATATACACCGTGGAGATAAAAAATTAAAGGGATTGCAGCGGTTCAAAACTCATGAATCGAACTATTAACATGAAGGTCTTTTGCAGAATCTTAAACGGACGCGTTTTACAGAATAGTGGTCGGCGCTGCCTCGGCAACCGGTTGCGGTTACAACCGTACCGGAAATCCCGCGCTCAGCAAGCTCTTTGCGATTGAGATCTACAATGAATACTGGATATTATCAGCACCCCGTATTGAGCCATTTGACTATGCAGTCGGCTCTACAGTGAGGTGAGATGGCGTATAGCGTTGCGAAAAGGCGAAAGTGCGTCATCCGGAAGTGAATATTTTTTGTAACGGGACCGCTGATAGGCCGGATGCAAGGCTGGCTCAAGAAATGCCTCCGGGTGCGGCATAAGCCCCAACACTTGTCCGCTAAGATCCGTGATACCTGCCACATTGTCTTCAGATCCATTAGGATTTCTTGAAGCATAGCGAAGCGCAATAAGCTTTCGATCGTTCACTGTCTTGCGGACGTCGGAGTTTGCATATACAAAACGCCCCTCACCATGCCGAATTGGACACTCAAAGCGCGAGATCCCTGCAAGCCATGGGGAGGTGTTTTCAGGCTCTCGGTCCAAAGTAACCCAACTGTCTTCAAAATGAGCATGGCTGTTGTGCGTAAGCGAAACTGAAGACTCCCAATCTCCCGAGAGGTTCGGCAAGAGACCCGACTTAACCAGCACCTGAAAACCGTTACACACACCAAGCACCATACCACCATCGGACATAAATGCATCAATTTCCCGACGGAGTTTGCGCTTAAGCAACCCGGCAAGCACCATTCCAGAGCCCAGGTGATCGCCAAAGGAAAAACCTCCAGGCAGAGCCAGGATCTTGCCGCGGCTCAAAATCCGCGGGTCTAGCAGCAGTTCACTAAAGGGGAGCATTTCAACCTCGCCACCGGCACTTCGAAACGCAGCAGCCAACTCCAGATCTGCGTTTATACCATACCCGTTCAGAACAAGCACTCGGGGGGCCTTCTCTGCGGCACGCGAACCAATTGGGTATGTCATTGCCGACTTCTCAGTCTTTGGCGTCTTTGCAGCATCCAACAAGCCAGTTTTATTTGTCAGACGCTCGGAATCCACGTGCTGAGCCCGCCGCGACTCGCCCGGAAGTATTGGCGTTGTGAAAGCTTCTTCCAGTTCTTCAACCGGAATGCTAACCAGCTCTTGTCCGGAACGAGTAAACCGAACAAATGCCTTACGAGAAACAACACCAACCTGGGCACAGGGAAACCCTATAAGACCAGCCTCAAACTTGGCACGATCTTTCGGCGCAACCGTAACCAGAAAACGGGAGCAGGACTCACTAAAAAGGAGTCGAGGTGTCTCAAACAGGGGAATCAAGTCCGATTTACCGGGCAAGGCTCCTAAAGGAAGAGCTTCCAATTTGATATCGGCTCCAAAAGCCTTCCCAGCCTTCCGGGAAGCAATGGCACTCTCCGCAACCCCTATAGCTAGCCCACCGTCGGACAGGTCATGAGCCGAACGAAGTAATCCGACACCCATTAGTTCGGCAATTGCCCGATATAACGACGGAGCTTGTTTGAGGTCAGGAGTCGGCGACTGGCCAAGTGGATGTCCAGAAACAGCCTCATACACTGTTCCTCCAAGCTCCCCGCGAGTTTCCCCTATAACGTAGATAAGGTCTCCAGCCACCTTAAAATCACTCGACAGATACTGATCAGCGTTCTCGAGTATTCCAAGGAGACTAATTAAAAGAGTTGGTCGAACCGAGACCTTTCGTCCCGCGAGGTCTGCATCATTTTTCATTGAATCTTTGCCGGAAATAAGTGGGAGGCCGTACGCCTCGCACGCATTGCGCAGACCGCGACATGCACGCACCAACTGCGCAAGTTTATACTCGCCATCCGGAGTGAATTCCGACTGTACCGGGTCCGGCCAACAGAAGTTATCAAGTAGGTATGCTCGGTCGGGATCACCTCCAAGAGCAATATGAGCACGATATGCCTCATCCACCGCAGCGGCCGCCATATGTTCGGTATCCCAGTCGCCATACCGCGGACAGATTCCGTGGGTCACACTTAATCCCCGATTACCGGAAAACCCGGGGCGGAGCACGGCGCCGTCACTTGGACCCGCTTGCTCGGGGCCACTAAACGGTTTCCCGTACGAAGCCCCTTGTACTTCATGGTCGTAACGACGGATCCAGCTTTCCTTGGACGCAACATTAGGATGGGCAAGAATACGCAGAAAATCAGCTCGAAGCCGTTCCGGATGATGGGTATGTTCCGGCAGCGGGGGCATACCAAGGTCGGGCAGCAGCTTTGTATGAATCGGCAAAGCCGGAATTATGCTAGACGCGTACCGGTGTTCAGGCGGAACCCAGCGCGCGTTCAATTTCATCTGCGGAACACCGTCATGCAGAAAGGAAAGCGGAAGAAGGCCCACGGCTTGAGTCTCGTACATGAGCCGTACGAATCCGTCGGCGGCAAAGCGGCCAACCACCGTTGCCTCAACACCCCGCCTCCGAGCTAGCTCAAAAAACTCATCTCGTGTGGCTGGATCTACTGCAAGGCTCATGCGCTCTTGACTTTCAGAGACAAGAATTTCCCACGGTGCAAGCCCTGGGTATTTCAGGTGACATGCAGCTAACTCAATCTCAATTCCGCCGCTGCTTCGCGCCATCTCCCCAAGTGAAGAGGAAAGCCCTCCGGCGCCGTTGTCTGTGATTCCTTTATACAGTCCAAGGTCACGCGCCTCCAATAGAAAATCCATCATGCGCCGTTGGGTAATGGGGTCTCCAATCTGAACTGCGGAGCTCGGTGACTCTTCTTCCAGCGCCAGAGATGAAAAGGTAGCACCATGTATACCGTCTTTACCTATTCGACCACCGACCATGACTGCAAGATCGCCGGGATCTATGTCCTCTTCCCAAGATGCGCGTCCACCAAGCAGGCGAGGCATTATGCCCGCCGTTCCGCAAAAGACCAGCGGCTTGCCCATGTAACTCTCATCAAAGAGAAATGCGCCAGCTACCGTCGGTATACCAGACTGATTTCCGCCATCAACAATTCCGTGATGTACCCCACGCAGAACCCTTTCCGGGGCCATAACGCCGCGAGGTAGTTCTGACTCGGCAGTATCCGGATACCCAAAACACAATACATTTGTGTTGAGAATTGGTCGTGCACCACGCCCCGTTCCCATAATGTCTCGGTTCACGCCGACAATACCGGTAATTGCACCACCGTAGGGGTCAAGCGCGCTCGGCGAGTTATGCGTTTCCGCCTTAAAGCACACCACATGCTCATCATCAAAGGCAACGACACCAGAGTTGTCATGAAAGACAGACAGTACATCGTCACGCTCAGTCACGACCGCCTCAGTAGCTCCGCGAATATAGGTTGCAAAAAGCCCTTCAATTCGCTCCTCACTCATACTCGAAGGTCCGGTGCCGTGCGAATCAGATGTGTCTAAATACTCGAGGTACCGGATTTCAGCCTGAAAAATTTTGTGTTTGCAGTGTTCACTCCACGTCTGAGCAAGCATCTCAAGCTCGCAGTCAGTGGCCTCAGCTGGCAACCCGGCGGCAAGTCTGGCTTCTCTAAGACCCGAATCACGGTAGTGATCACCGATGGCATGAAGTTCTTCCGTGCTGAGCGCAAGAAGTCGTTCATTTGAAAGCCCCACAAGTTTAGGCTCATCCATATGTGCGACATCGTAGGTCTCCACGGCGGGCGGGACCGGATCCGGGTGAAGGGGGTACTGCTGTGCGTGTCGTTTCCCAGCGGCATAGGCCTTGCGGGAAATGATCTCAGCAAACTCAATAAGTGGGTTATGAATTTCGTTAACAACCGCCTGCACATCCTCATATGTGAGCCCACCAAGCAAGTAGCGACGAGCAGTCTGTACTGTTCCCTGTTCATTCAACTCCGTGGCGCCTTGATCACCGTGCGCGCCGTTAGCACCGCCTGAATCGTCGCTTGACTGTAAACCGATTTCGACAGCAAGCGCCTCCTCCGCGGTATCGGCAATGGTGTCGGTAACGCCCGGCTTCACCGCTACCTCTATTGAGTAATCCCAGAGCGGGGTGTGCTCAGTGGCTTCAGCTTCAACCGCGGCCGCGGCAGCACCTGTAGCGGTTTCACTACTGCTCTCTTTAAGAAACTCGGAGCATACAGGATCAATAAAGACACGCCTGAACGCGTCATCGTCAACGTCGTAGACGCCTTGTAGAATAAAGACATCACGCACCTCGATATCAGTAATACGCAGGTTCGGCAGAAGACGGGAGATGCGTGTGGCGAGTTCGGTGCATCGCCCGTCATGGATTTCAGGTTTGATTCGTATTTCGCGTCTCATAAGCACGAACATAGTATCAGAAAACCCACCGCGGGGGCTATTGACTTATTGCCGTGAAAACGATAGTACTGCTGGTATGAACAACCTCTGTGAACATAGTTTTTTTAACGACGGAAGCGTTGTTTGGAACATCGAGAGCACCGACAAGTTTGAAGCGATACGTGAGATAGTTTACCGTTCGCAGGTCTTTCGCCAGGCTCCGCAGCTGAATATAGAAGATTTCGCCAGCAAAGTTATTGCCCGCGAAAAAGTTCAATCTACCGGTTTTGGACATGGAGTTGCTGTTGCACACGGACGAACTCCAGAGGTTACGGCTCCATTAGTAGCATTGGGAGTTTTCACCGAGGGACTGGAGTTTGGCGCTATGGACAATCAGCCGGTACAGCTGTTATTCGTGGTGGCAAATCATCCAGACTCGGAGATCGACTATCTGAAGGTGCTGTCTTGTCTTGTTGGCTTAGTTCGCAACGAGTTTTTTCGGCGAGAACTATTATCTTGCGAGTCACGCAAGGAGCTAGAGCGAAAGCTACACACCTCTTTCAGCGATTTTCTCGCAAAAAGTTATCGTCAGGAATTAGAGCTGGACAGTTCGTGTAGCGCGGAAGAGGCAGATCGGAACGAAGTTGAGGTACACAACGCGCCCATTCAGCGCTTCGGCTGAGATATCGTGCTAAGATATCTGGTCAATCAAAGGGCTGAGATCTATTAATCAGTAAAATTCAGTCAAACTCGCTAAAGTCGAGAGTCGCCAGGTGATCTTGGGTTGTTTCGGCTCGTCGAATGAGCTTAACGGTTCCATCTCGTTGGTATAACAACTCCGCAGACCGTAATTTTCCGTTATAGTTAAACCCCATGGAGTGTCCGTGTGCTCCCGTGTCGTGAATGACCACCAAGTCCCCTACTTCAATTTCGGGTAGCTCGCGATCAATAGCAAACTTATCGTTGTTTTCACATAGACTCCCGGTAACGTCGTACAGTCGTAACGGAGTTGCCTCACTTTTTCCAAGAACGGAAATATGATGATAGGCCCCGTACATTCCCGGCCGCATAAGATTAGCCATATTTGCATCTAAACCCACAAAACGCTTATACGTATCCTTAATATGCGTTACGCGTGAAACGAGATAGCCGTAAGGCCCAGTAATAACTCGGCCATTCTCGGTAACAATACGTATGGGACCCAGCTCGGTGTCGCGTATTGTAGCATTGTAAGCCTTGCAAATTCCGTCCGATATTTCCTGGTAATTGAGAGTAGTCTGTTCCGGTTTGTACGGTATTCCCATTCCGCCACCTAAATTTATGAATTCTAGCTTAATGCGGTGTCGCTTCCAGAGCTTTTTTGCCAAATCAAAAAGAAGTTGTGCCGTTTCAACAAAATACGTAGCGTCAAGCTCATTCGAAGCGACCATGGCATGCAAACCAAACCGTTTAGCACCAAGATCTCGCGCCTGCTTAAAGCCGGAAAGAATCTGATCCTCGGTAAATCCAAACTTAGCTTCCTGAGGTTTACCAATAATCACGTTACCTTCCTTCAGAGATCCAGGATTGTAACGCATGCAGATCAACTCCGGCATCTCAAGATTGCCAGCGAGGTAGGGAATATGTGAGATGTCGTCGAGGTTGATTATGGCACCAAGATCCAGAGCCTTTTTATAGTAGCGAAGCGGTGTAGCATTGGAGGTAAACATGATTTCTTCACCTGTAACACCGACACGCTCAGACAACACGAGCTCTATAAAGGAACTGCAGTCGAACCCCATATCTTCCTCATGAAGCATCTTCATGATGTGGGGGTTTGGCAGCGCCTTGACGGCAAAATAATTCTTAAATCCGCCTTCCACCCAATCAAATGCTCCGTTGAGTGCTTGTGCGTTCTCGCGAATGGCGGCTTCATCGTATATATGGAACGGTGTTGGATAAGTACGTGTGAGCTCATCCAAAAACTCATGAGTAAAAGGTAGTCGTTTTTCGTTCATGGGCTAAAGAGTACAGCTGAGACTGCCCAAAAGTAAAGACCAAATAAGATTTTTAGGTGAGGCGGCACTGTCCACTATGTATACGGGAATGGCTCCTGATTTTCGGTACTTTCCTGAATATACTCGCGTGCATACTCGAGCGCCTCGTCCAAGCTATTACAGATATGCCCCGGTTGCAGGCGTTCATAGAGGCCAGCCTTCCTTAATGCGCGTTCAGGCTGCGCTTGAAGCTCACACAGAATGAGGTGCATACGGTGCCGGTCGCTTTCCGCGACAAGGTCTTCTATCAAGTGCAGGCCGGTGGCGTCGATAGCACCTACCGCACCCATGCGGACGATACGTACCTTGGGCATGCGCTCAATGAGCATCATGATGTTACGAAACTTTTCTACCGCTCCAAAGAAAAACGGTCCGTTAACCTCGTAAACTTCAACCCCCTCAGGTATGCGCTGGCTGTGCCCTGATTGGAACTGAGGGCTTTGATCTGCTAGTCCGGTATTCTCTCCATCTTGCGTTTCATTCTCCGCACCAAGAATGTTAATCTGTGCAACAGCACTCATTCGGTGCATGAACAGAAAAGCGGCAAGCACCATACCGGCCTGAATTGCCACCGATAAGTCAATCAAGATCGTCAGCAAAAAGGTGGTGAGCATTACCGAGACATCGCTCTTCGGGCCTTTCATGAGTGCCACAAATGAAGGCCACTCAGCCATGTTGAAAGCAACAACAGCCAGCACTCCGGCAAGGGCTGCGATAGGAATGTAGCCAGCCAGCGGCGCCAAGACCGTCATGACCAACAGAACCAGGGCGACATTGGCCAACGCAGCAACCGGAGTACGTCCACCGTTTTTGGCGTTGGTCGCGGTACGGGCAATAACCCCGGAAGCAGGTAGGCCACCGAAGATGGCGCAGGCAATGTTGGCAATTCCCTCGCCCACAAGCTCGGTGTTTGGGTCGTGACGGTCACCGATCATTCCATCTGCGACCACCGCAGTGAAGAGACTTTCTATCCCACATAGAAGTGCGATCGTGAACGCTGGCATAAGCATTTGCTGAATGAGTTGAAGTGAGACCGGTGGCAGACCGTACCATGTCATGCCACGCGGAAGTCCGCCGAAGCGGGAGTTAATAGTTACTACCGAGAGGTCAAACAGTACGACCGGAATTGTGACCGCGAGTATCGCAACGAGCGCACCGGGAATGCGTTTCGAAATGTGTTTCCAGAATACAACAATGAGGATCGTAACTAACGACACCAAGGTATCCGCAAGACTGATCCGGCCAAGCGCTCCAATGTAGGTGAGTATGCGAGCGGGCACATCCGGCGGAGCGCCGACAAGCGAGAGCCCCAACAGATCGCCAATTTGGGAAATGAGAATTGCAGTTCCAATTCCAGAAGAGAAACCGATAACGACCGGATAGGGAACATACTGAATGACGCGACCGAGCCGAGCAATTCCCATAACGGCGAGCATGACACCTGCCATAACAGTGGCCAGTGCTAATCCATCATAACCGTACTGCGCACCGATAGCGTATGCAACCACGATGAACGTGCCGGTAGGCCCACTAATCTGAACGCGTCCCCCGCCAAAGAACGCCACCGCGGTGCCAGCGACTACTGCAGTGGCCAGCCCCTGTTGAGGCGTTACACCCGAGGCAACCGCCACCGCAATTGACAGTGGTACCGCCAGAACTCCAACAATAATCCCTGCGATTGAGTCCGAGACGAACTGCCGGAGGGTATAGCCCTGCATAGCGTTAAGAATTCCTGGTCGAAACATAGCACAAGACTGTTACTGCTAATTTGACCGCATGTCAACTGAGCAGGCCGCTCAAGCACGAATGTTTCACGCATCTGTCCCTCATATCACAGTTCAAGAGTAAGCATCGTTGCATGAAAAGGTGCTGCCCGCTAAACTTCAGCACAATGATCATTAGACCCCATAGCGAGAGAGTTTTGATGTGCTTGTCAAGAAAAACTCCACTACGCTCGTTTAGCCGTATGCTGTTCGGTATTGGCGTCGCCCTAAGTTTAGGGCTGGCTGTGCAAGGATGCACAGCACAACCTCCACCTCGCACGCGCGCCGGTCGCAGCATTCCTGAACCAGCAGAATTCTACGCCATGTACGAACTTGACTTTCCAGTGAGCTTTCGTACTACAAGCTATCTTTCCTGTGATGCCGAAAGAGTCCCCTTCAAACCTTCTAATGCGATAGCTCTCCATGAGTTCCACCCGCTAACACCAGCACAAATCGGCACCGTAGTCATAGTGCATGGTTACCTTTCTCACGCGGGACATCTGTCTTATCTCATTCGAAAACTAAGCGAACATGGATATACGGTCCTGGCGATGGACTTGCCCGGACACGGTCTTTCCGGTGGTAGGCCGGGAGACATAGCCGACTTTAGCGAGTACGCGCGGTGTCTTCAGGCAGTCCAGTCATATGGCGTAGAGAAGTCATTACCAACGCCGTACTATGGAATTGGATTCAGTACGGGGGGCGCAGCGTTCTTAAACTTGCTCCAAGAAGGATATGGGCGGGACTACGCGCGCGTTGCGTTAGCTGCTCCATTGGTACGGTTTCCAGGATACCGTGTGCTTCCGCTCTTTACCGCGACATTCCAGCACGTAGTCCGTCATATACCTACCAACGACAGCGATCCGCTAGCCGCACCTGCTGTGCCACTCAATTGGGTGGCCGCCGCAAATCGCTATGCGGCACGTATTGAAAAGGCCGCCCCAAATTCTACAGAGGTTTTGGTTCTCCAGGGAGACAACGACGATATTATCGCGTGGCGCCATAACCTTTCGGTGCTGGAAGACTTCCTGCCTAATTTGGAGCTACACATATTTCCGAACGGCCGTCATGAACTGTATCGTAACAGGAGGAGTCGCAGAGAAGCATTCATTCGGACTCTGGTATTTTTTCAGTACGGCGCGATGTAGCACCCCTGTGCAACAAGTTTGAAGACTCAGTTGCGGTTGTGTCGCACTTGAACCTTATGAACCCGCGACAACATAAGAAAAGCGGAAATTGATGCAATCCACGCAACCGCAAGGAGAACCATACCCACGCCGTCACGTTCCACCACGTATACGATAACCGCGCCGGAAATGAGCGCGCTCATGCCGTACACAACTAAAAGCGCTTGCCGCGATGATAAGCCAAGCGCAAGCAGCTTGTGATGCGCGTGTTCTTTGTCCGCTTGATGAATAGGAAGCCGACGACGTTGGCGTCTCAGGATAGCGCTCACCGTGTCAAGAATAGGGATCAGTAAAAGGGTTAAAGGAATAGTAAAATCTAAACCTGGTTTAGGAAGTGAGCTGTGCATGATCGGAAGAATGGCAATAAGATAGCCGATAAAAAGCGACCCACCATCACCCATAAAAATAGAAGCTGGCGGTACATTGAATATGAGAAAACTAAAAAGTGCACCGATTAGTG
>CAZQIK010000010.1:0-13273 GCA_964593085.1 uncultured Spirochaeta sp. | reverse complement strand
AGGAATTCGACGGATCACAAACAGCATACGCATTCCCAAGGGTCGGCTGCACAGCCAGCCCTCTTCGTCCGCGATCTCACCGTGGCGTACCACCGCAAGCCGGTCCTCTGGGATATCGACCTCGACGTTCCCCCGGCCGTAGTTGCCGGGATTGTAGGCCCCAACGGCGCGGGTAAGAGCACCCTCATTAAGGCGATTCTGGATCTTGTGCCCCACACCTCTGGCAACGTAGAGATCTTTGGGCGGCCATACCGAGAACAGCGCCGGATGGTAGGCTACGTACCCCAAAGAGAAAGCGTAGACTGGACCTACCCCATTACCGCACTTGAGTTGGTAGCTATGGGACTGTATCGCAAGATTGGGTGGTTTAAGCCGGTAACTGCCCGCTACCGTGAACGAGCACGTGAAGCCATGGACCAGGTCGGAATGGCGGACTTTGCCGACCGCCAGATCAGCCGCCTCTCCGGAGGGCAGCAGCAACGCATATTTCTTGCCCGCGCCTTGGTGCAGGACGCCTCGATGTATTTCATGGATGAGCCTTTTGCCGGTGTTGATGCGTCCACCGAAGAGGCAATCATGGCAATATTGCAGGAGCTGCGGGAACAAGGCAAAACGGTGTTCGTCGTACATCATGACCTGGAAACCGTGCGGCGTTACTTTGACCACCTCATTATGCTGAACATGCGCGTGGTCGCCGCAGGCGCCTGCAGTGAGGTGTTCACCGAGGAGAACCTCCGACGAACCTACGGTGGGCGCCTGACCCTATTAGACCGCGCTGTAGACGCTATTGGGGGAATTAAGCCATGAACGACCGTCTCTTTCGCGTCCTCATGCTTGCCGACTACAACACCCGTGTTGTGGTGTTTGGGGTTGTCATGCTTGGGATCGCAGGAGGTGTCATTGGGGTTTTTCTGCTGTTGCGCAGGCGAGCACTGCTTGCCGATGCAGTGGGCCACGCAGCGCTACCCGGGGTAGCAGGCGCCTTTATTGTGCTTACCGCTCTCGGTGCAGATGCACGCAGCCTCCCCTTGTTACTGACTGGCGCCCTGATCTCCGGTCTTGCCGGAATGGGGTGCGTGTTGCTCATTAACCGTCTAACCAAACTCTCCGAAGAGGCGGCACTTGGCATAATGCTGAGTGTATTCTTCGGCTTCGGCATCGCGCTCTTGGGCATTATTCAACAGATGCGGGGGGCCTCAGCCGCAGGGCTCGGTTCCTTCATCTACGGTCGCACAGCTAGCATGATCCGTGCCGATGCCCTGCTCATAGGATTTGCAGCCTTGGGAATTGTGGTACTCGCCACCCTCCTTTTCAAGGAGTTGCGTCTTTACACTTTTGACGAGGACTTTGCGGCCGGTGATGGGTGGCCGGTCCACCGGCTTGATATACTTCTCATGAGCCTGGTCGTGGGCGTTACGGTGCTGGGCCTGCAGGCTGTGGGAATTGTGCTGGTGATTGCGGTACTCATAATTCCACCAGCCGCGGCCCGGTTCTGGACAGATAGCCTTGCAAAGATGGTAGTGATATCGGCGGTCATTGGTGCGCTCGGTGGGTACATTGGAGCGGCAATAAGTGCTATGGCCCCACGGCTACCAGCCGGTGCGGTTATTGTCTGTGTAACCGGCTCTATGTTTCTCTTTAGTCTGTTTTTTGGAAAGACACACGGCGTTGTACCGCTGGCCGTTGATGCACTCAAACTTCGACGCCAGACACGGCTGCATCACATTCTCCGCTGCCTCTATGAATGTGGCGAGGCAATCTATGACCACAGCAAGCCGATCTCTATCCGCACCTTACGAGAGTCGCGCGAGTGGGGGGATCAAGAACTCGAACGGGCAATTCACACCGCTGAAAAAGCTGGATACCTGCGAGAAACCCGTGAGCGAGCTTACCTACTCACCGAGAAAGGGCGGGTTGAGGCGCACCGAATTACCCGCAACCATCGGCTCTGGGAGATCTACCTTCTTGAACATGCCGATGTAGCAGCCTCGCACGTAGACCAAGGCGCAGACTTCATTGAACATGTGCTGGGAACCGAGTTAGTGGCGGAGCTAGAGCGATCACTCAGCATTGAGGAACTCACCCCCGGAAGCGTGCATCACCTGCCAGCCGAGCAAGGAGTGGAGACATGATCTGGACATCTCTTGATACCTGGATTGTTGTGGCCGCCGCACTCGCTGGACTTGCTTCTGCCCTTGTCGGCTCATTCTTGGTGTTGAAGAAAATGAGCATGATGGGAGACGCTATTAGTCACGCAGTGCTCCCCGGCATTGCGGTAGCGTTCATCCTTACATCTAGCCACGCAAGTGGGGTGATGTTTCTTGGCGCGGCCGTTATTGGTGTTCTGACCGCAGTACTCGTACAGTTAGTGCAGCGCTATGGGCGGCTGGAGCAGGGAGCTGCAATGGGCGTTGTATTCACCGTCCTGTTTGCGATCGGACTTATTCTCATTGAGCAAGCCGCACAGCACGTGGACATACACCCGGAGCATGTCCTATTTGGAGCCGTTGAACTGGTGCCGCTTTACACACTGCAACTCTTCGGCCTGGCAATTCCCCGAGGAGTAGCTGTGCTCGGGGTTATCACGGTCGTAAACTTGGCGGTGGTTGTGTTGTTTTTCAAAGAGCTGCGGCTGGCAGGGTTTGACCCAGCCCTGGCCGACGCGCTGGGAATAGGCTCCGGGCGCATGCATTACCTGCTGATGGTACTGGTTGCGTTAACTACCGTCGCAGCCTTTGAAGTGGTCGGAAGCATACTGGTCATTGCTATGCTGATTGTGCCTGGTGCGACGGCGCATTTGTTGACCAAAAGGTTGGTGAGCTTTTTAGTTGTGGCGTGCGGTGTAGCCGTAACGGCTGCGGTGCTGGGGCATGTTGCGGCAATCACGGTACCGCCATGGTTTGGGTTTGAGGATACCGGCACAGCTGGCAGCATGGCGGTGGTACTTGGTCTGTTGTTCACGGGTGCGCTGCTGACGGCGCCCGAGAACGGGGTAATTCCTCAAGCACTGACCCTCCTTCACCGGCGGGTGGTGGTTGCCCGTCAGGATATCCTTGGCCTTTTAGTGCGGCATACCGAAACGTTTTCTGCTAAGGGCAATGCGGTGCCAGCACCGGAGCACACCGGTCTTAATTTACAGCAGTTGCGTTCGTTGCCGGGGTCGCCGTTTCCGGCAGGTTCAGGCATGTTGCGTCTGGCGCTCATAACGCTCAGACTCAGCGGCAGCGTGAGCCGTACCGGCAAGCGCTACTATCTTACGCCGCAGGGAATGAAACAGGCTCACGAGTTGCTTCGCTCCCACAGACTATGGGAACGCTTTTTCCACGATGAAGGCAACGTGTTGTTGGACGAACTGCACCCGGCTGCAGACTATTTAGAGCACTATACCGACGGCGAGCTTCGTGAAGCACTAGCCGATAAGTATAGAGGGGAAGGGAGAGATCCACGTGGCAACAAAATCCCGGATTGAAACTGAATCGAAACCGACAAGCACAGTGGAACAGTATATCAAAGTAATTTTCTCACAGCAGGAAGGTGCCGACGGGGAAGTTGTGGGCATGAAGCAGCTGGCAGACGCTATGGCGGTAACTCCGGGTACAGCGACCGCAATGGTAAAACACCTGAGCGCGCACGCAATGGTAGATTACACACCCAGGAAAGGGGTCTTGCTGACCGCAACCGGTTGGAAGCTTGCCGTCACCATGATTAGAAGGCACCGTTTAATAGAGACCTTTTTAGAACAGGTGCTTGGTTATGACTGGACCGAGGTGCATGAGGACGCCGAGGCACTTGAGCATGCGGTATCGGAACGATTCATAGAACGAATAGACACCTATCTTGAGTATCCTCAAACCGACCCGCATGGTGACCCTATTCCGGACGCAAGCGGGGCGATTGAGCGTCGGCTCTCGGTTCCGCTTGATAGGTGTAGCGAGGGTGACCAGGTAACGGTAGTACGCATAGGAGATGAAGACCCCGAGTTTCTCTTTCTCATGAAAGAGCATATGCTCACTCCCGGCGAAGTATTTCTCGTGACCGAGCTCAACCCGACCGCCGGAACACTGAGCGTATGTCACATTGAGAGCAAGGCGCTCTTCACACTAGGCCTTGCCGCCGGAGCCCGAATACTGGTGGCTCCAATACACTGAGCAGAAACACTTAGAGCGGGCCGAGGCAGCCGGACTCAGCTGCCTCGATACAAATCTGATTTCGCCCGGAGCGCTTGGCGCGGTACAACGCAGCATCGGCACGTCGGATCACCGCATCTACCGAGGTATCGGACGGGTGCTGCACCGACGCGCCGACACTAACGGTAACCTGTATCTCGGTATCGGCAACTACTATGGAGGCGCGCGAGATCTGCTGAATAAGACGCGACGCGGCATCCACGACTTGCTTCTCGCTCGACTCTGCAAGAATTGCAATAAACTCCTCACCTCCGTAGCGGCCGACCGAGTCCGGACGTCGCAGGATGCTTCTCATCATAGAGGAGAGCTCTTGCAGAACCACATCTCCAGCTTCATGCCCATAGGTGTCGTTTACCTTCTTGAAATGATCGACATCGATCATGAGAATACCCAATGGGCGGTCATAACGAGCACACCTATCAAACTCCGACTCGAGCACGTTCTGCAAGCCTCGTCTATTTGGCAGGCCGGTGAGAACGTCGGTAGTTGCCTGATGCTGAAGCTCGTACTCAAGACGCTTGCGCTCCTCGACCTCGGCAGTAAGCTTTTTACTGGCACGACGTTCCAGCACAAGCGCTGCAAAGCCGCGGTGGCTTTCGATATTTGTGCGCGTGAGAATAAACACGGTTGCTATAAGCGTTCCAGTCGTCATGAAGATGGCGGTGAAGAGTTCGTGAGGACTCAATGAGAGGTAAAAAATGCAGGTTGCAAGGTAGACGGTAGTCCCAATTATCGCCACAACAAAGGAAGGCACCTGTCGATTGGGTAAGAGAATTACAACCGCAAGGATTCCGGTTACCATGACCGAGACATGAACGGAACTGTGCGGATCGCGCAGAAGGAGAATGAGCGGAATAGACAGCAAGAAGAACAACTGAAACGCGGTTATGACGCGGTAGAATCGGTCGGGGTCAGGCTCGCGATAGCTCATGCGCAGTACAGCCGCGGCAAACACAGCTAAACCAACGCGATATCCCGCCGCTACAAGCAGCCGAGGGGCCCAGCCGATAAGGCTATAGTCAATGTACAGGAAGGCAAGCCCTACCAAGGCGAGCAGCACAACGGCCAGTCGCGCCAAAGGTAAGACGGTAGCCAAGCGCACCTGATTATACGTGCGTTCCATCTCGGGGTCGATAAAGCAACCAGGGATCCTTCTATAGGAGAAGGCCGGGTCTGAGAACACGCTAATCATAAATTGTGCAATTGAGTTCGCGCCGTCCATTCCACAGTTAATATACAGCACTATCGCGGAATGGAATAGTGGCGTATCACCGCTGGCTCGTAGTGCAAAGACCAAGTTGTGCGAGGACAGGATTGACAGCCTTGTGGCCGTCGTGCTCCGATAGCCGCCATGAGCAACCCGGAAACCACCCTCAAAAACCAGCAGTTATGTAATCTCATCCAGGCCGAGTTGAGAGCGCGGTCGCAGGGATCGGGTACGTCGGTAGAGGCGCCGCTGCAACACGCCTCGATCCAAGCAGTCATTGAGCTGCTTGATGAGGGGGCAACCGTGCCCTTTATTGCCCGCTACCGCAAAGAACGCACCGGCAACTCGGATGAGGAGGTTATTCGGAAGGTCGAGGACGCTGCAAAACAGGTTCGCACCCGTGAAGCCCGCCGCGCTGCGGTCCGAGCATCGCTTGAAAAGCTGGGTATGTTGAGCAAGGAACTCTCGGCGCGGCTTTATGCCGCCCCGGATATTTCCTCCATTGAAGACATCTATGCTCCGTACAAGCCCAAAAGGAAGACACGTGCGTCGGCTGCAATTGAGGCTGGCTATGCGCCCTTAGCCTACGCTATTTTGTGTGGTGCAGCTCACGATGCGCTGCCCTTACCGGGGTCCGCCGTTGTGGGAGAGGCCAGCGCGGAGGAAGCGGTGGCTGTGGAGGAAGCGGTGGCTGTGGAGGAGGCGGTGGCTGTGGAGGAGGCGGTGGCCGGGGCGGTCGATATCTTGGCGGAATGGTTTTCCGAGCACCCGGATATCCGCGCTGCGCTGCGGCAACTCTTCACTCATTCGGCGGTGCTCCGAGCCAAGAAAAAGCGCGGCTTGAAAGAGCATGCCGAGTCCTTGCGCTTTAAGGACTACTTTGAGCACGCCGAACCGGCGGCGCGCGCGCCTTCGCACCGCATTTTGGCCATGTTCCGGGGCGAGTCGGAGGACGTGCTGCGTCTCAGCGTTCGACCTGAGGAGGAGGCTTCGCAGCGGCTCTTGTTGGAGCTGGTAACCGGGCGACACCGGCAGGGCAAACTGAGTTGGGATCATATTCCGGAGGAACTGCGTCGCCCCGTCGAGGCTACCGAGGCTACCGAGGCCACGGTTGCATTGAAAGTCGAACGCGCGGTGCTGCTTGAGCGTGCGGTAGAGGAATGCTGCTCGCGGCTGATTGTTCCCCAACTTGAGAACGAACTTCGCGGGGTACTGAAGGAGCGCGCCGACCTGGCCGCGGTGGAGGTTTTTGCTCGCAACCTGCATGAGCTGCTTATGGCGCCACCGCTACCCGACACCCCGCTCTTGGCCTTGGACCCGGGTCTGCGTACCGGCTGCAAGGTGGTATGCCTTGACGCGCGCGGGGTGTATCTGGAGAGCGCCACGATATTCCCGCTGGCACCCCACAAGAAGACCGAGGAGGCGGCCCGGATCATTGAGTCGCTGCTTGCGCGGCATGGGATCCGGGCCGTTGCGGTTGGGAACGGCACCGGAGGCCGCGAGGCACAGGCCTGGCTTGAGAGTCTGACGCTCGGCATTCCGGTGATCTCGGTATCGGAGGCGGGCGCATCGGTGTACTCTGCGTCTACTGCGGCGCGTGAGGAGTTTCCAGAGCTGGACGTGACGGTCAGAGGGGCTATCTCAATTGGTCGCCGGCTGGCAGATCCACTCTCGGAGTTGGTGAAGATTGAACCCAAAGCTATTGGTGTGGGCCAGTACCAGCACGATGTCGACCAGAAACGCCTCCAGGAGCGCTTAGACGCTGTAGTGCTCTCCTGTGTGAACCAGGTCGGGGTTGATTTAAACACCGCCGGAAGAGCACTCCTGCGCTACGTCTCAGGTATGAGCGGGCGCCTTGCAGATGCCGTTGTGAAGTACCGCGGCGAGACACGCGGCTTTAGCAACCGAAAGGAACTTCTTAAAGTAGCCGGGCTTGGCCCCAAGAGCTTTGAACAAGCTGCAGGATTTCTCCGCATTCGTGACGGCAATGAGCCGCTTGATGCCGGGGCGGTACACCCCGAACGTTACGAGTTGGTGCGCCGCATGGCTCGCGACCAAGGCGTTACTGCGGCGGAGCTGATGAGCAACCCGGACGCTCGCTCCGCCATCGACCTGAACTTCTATGTCTCTCACGATGTCGGCCTGCCGACCCTGCGAGATATTATGCAGGAGCTTGAGAAGCCGGGGCGCGACCCGCGTGGAGTTCTTGAAACGGTGCGCTTTGCAGATGTCCATGAGCTGAGCGATTTATCTGCTGGCATGCGCCTACCCGGGGTGATTACCAACATTACGGCCTTTGGTGCGTTTGTAGATGTGGGGGTGCACCAGGACGGATTGGTGCACATAAGCAAGCTTGCCGACCGGTTCGTAAGCGACCCTCACGAAATAGTACAGATTGGTAAGCAGGTAATGGTGACGGTGCTTGAGGTCGATGCTGGACGCAAGCGCGTTTCACTCTCGATGCTGGAGTCGTGACCCAGGCGACGGCCCGGCCCGGCCCGCAATGCTGCGAGACGAGCTGCGGCTCACTTCCGCAAAGGAACCGTGCCGCCTTGGGAAAGTGGGAACTCGGCTGGCGGGATGAGCGGATGATCCGGCCTGACGGAACTAAGCCCCTCCAGGCGGTAGTCTAGTTGTCCTGCACCCCTAAGCAGTTGGTATACTCCCGCCCCGACCTCCAAAAAACTAAGCCCAAAGCCAATATCGATCTCGGTGGTTTCCCCTGCAGGAAGACGTGTACCTTCGGTCATTCGTCCCCGGGCCCAACTTCGCCCCTGTATCGATAAATCGTACTGCAGCGACTCAATGACAAAACCAAATACATTTGGGTTTTCGACTGCAACGGTCATCGTGAGCTCGGCAGCCCGCAGACCAATTGAGTCCAGCCGCACTGCCCGAAGCTCCGGACGCGGAGGCCGAGGAACCGCCATAGTACCGCTTTGCTCAACCGGAAGACGTACCTCACCCAGCAAGGGTACATCGAACACGAAATTAACCTGTACCGTGTAGCTCAGTTCGTTGGTTTTAATACCGGCCTGAGCCACACTGAGCGCCTCGGATAAAGCAATCTCAAACGGCAGCGTAACATTCTCCTGTCCTCCGGCGGCGATGCTCACCCGCTCCGGATTCTCGCCGGACAGAAACGCCTGCTCCTCAACCAAGAGGATATAGGAGAAACGCTCAAGAGAGACGGCAAAAGTGTTGGGATTGGTTATTTCTACATCGGCCACGAGCCCGGCAGTCGTGAAGTTGAGATCAGTTAAACGAAGATCGCGCAAACTCACCTCAGGAGGGAGCGGACGCACCATAGACTCTAAGGACGCACACGAGACAAAAACTATACCGCCCGCCACGGCGATAACAAAGGCTGCCAAGCCTGCCCAACTTGCACCACGAAAGTTCCTCACCTAAGTCTACCCCTCAAATAAACGTTTTATGGCCTTCAGTACCCGGTCGCGTTCAAACGGCTTAATGACAAAGTCGGCAGCACCTTTCTGGAGCGCGTCAATGACCTGCCGTTTCTGACCTACAGCGCTTACTATCACAATCTTAGCCGTGGAGTCGTAGACCCGCAGCTGTTCCAAGGCCTGCATGCCGTTGGTGCCCGGCATAGAGATATCAAGCGTAACAAAGTCCGGGCTCAGTTCCTGGTAGAGACGTACTGCTTCGTCGCCGTCACCGGCCTCGCCAATTACGGTGTAGAGCGGCTCGAGTATTTCGCGCAACCGCATTCGCATTATGGAGGCATCGTCGACTACCAACCCGGTCTTCATATCTGCCCTCCTTCGTCCGCCAGGATGCCGATGTTAATCTCGAGCACACCCATCTCCGAGAGCAAGCGCAGACAAATGGTTGGCACCTCAAGAAAGTCTATCTGGAGGTTTGCCCCGGTAAAGACTGCTGGAGGGGTGAGATGGATAATATGATCCTGGCCCGCGAGTTTAATGCTTGCCTGTCCGGTTACCATGTTGGCTATTTCGCCGACGGCGCTGTTCACAAGCTTTCGCAGTTCGCTTGGCAACTTGTTCGGCATCATGACATGGGCGATGTCCTCGGCAAAACCGGTATCAAGTGAGTACACCACCTGCCCACGCACCGCCCCGGTGATTCCTATTACAATGGAAACCGGCAGACTTGGAATCGGTGCCGCTTTTCGCTTGAGGCTCTCTCGACTGAGCTTGATACCAAGCTCCTTTTGGAAAACGTGTACTGCGCTGGTGATAAAAACGTTCGCATACTCAGCCTTCATGCAATCCCCTTACGCCTGAACCTTTTGGAATAGTTATTTCAAAGCGTGTACCTTTGCCGTTACGCGTAGTGACCGACAGCTTCCCACCAACCCGTTTGACCTCATCGCGTACCGCCACAAGCCCTACTCCCCGACCAGATGTAGGAGTTACATTCATAGCGGTGGAGAAGCCTTGTCTGAAGATCAACTGTAACAGCTCCTCGCGGCTTGGTTGACTGTCGGGCTCCAACCAGTTGAGCGAGACCGCTTTGGCCTTAACGCTCTCTACATCAATTCCCTTACCGTCATCCTCAATACGTATGCGCACATGAGCGTTTTGTTCATGCGCGCTGATATTTACGTTTCCCTCGGCAGTCTTACCTATCCGCTCTCGGTCACGCGGCCGTTCAATTCCGTGATCCACCATGTTGCGTACAATGTGCATCACTGCGTGTGAAAGCGCTTCGTAGTACTCTCGGGCAAGGAGAAAGTCACTGCCGGAGAATTCTAGTGGTTTGAGCCGCTTGCCACGGCCAGCGGCCAGATCCTGAACCAGCCCGGCAACCTGTGATTCAAGTGTGCTGTAAGGAACCATTTGCAGACGCTGCAGCTGATCGGCAAGTTCTGCCCTATTCGAATCTTGACTCCTGAGTTGCCGCTCAAGTTCTTCTAACTGCAGACGAGGAATTACCATCGTCTCATCCGGTGCGATCCACTCCGGACCAAGATTGTCATTGACCGTAAACAGGTCCTTTCGGAAGGCATGCTGCATCTCCTCAATCCGAAGCAAAACCGAGGTGCCGTCGGATAGGACGTCGAACTCGGATAGCGCGTCTTCAACCCGATGCGCGGCACCAACGCTACGCTTGAGTTTGAGGTGCGAGGCGTTCGCCTTAAAGGTATGAATCTCGCGGTACGCGGCGGCGACTTCTTCTTCCGCACCGGTGAACTCACCGCTGGTGGTCATTGAGTTCAGCAACTCAAACAGGCGATCTGCTTCACGTACCAACGAGGCAAAGTGCGGTCTGTTCATAACAACGCCAAGCAGCATCTCACGAAGTTCGTTGACCTCCGATATTCGCGCCTCAAGCAACTGCTGCTCGCTGACGTCACGTAGTGAACACATGATGAACTCGGAGTTAATTGCCCGAAAGTCAAGTTTTACGGTCTTGCCGCGAATGTCCACGCTTGAATCAAGCAAGTTGAACACCACATCTGGGCTCGAGTCGCCTGCAAAGACAAGTGCGAGTGCGTCGACAAAATCCGACCGTTCTTGTGGGTCGGAATAGAGCAGGGTTGAAAAGTCATGCCCCTCAATTTCTTCGCCAAAGATTTCAATACACTCACGAGAGTACTCAGGACGCACCTTCATGTCTGAACCAAAGGAAAGAAATCCTTGCCCCGAAAAGTCAAGCAAGCTCTGAATAGAACGCGTGCGTTCCTGCATATGCTTTTGCTGCTTTTCAAGCATCTCCCGCTGCTGCGTGATCATGTGCCTTGCCGTCGCTTCCTGCTCGCTCTGGGCTTTCTCGGCGCGAACCAATGCAACAACCCACATTGCAGCCAGCCGTGCCAAGGGTCGCACTTTCTCAACCCGTCCGGTTATGCCGACAACAGCGACTCGTTTTCCATCTACATCAATTCCGACACTTACCCCTTCTTTCATGAAGTCCGAATGTGCCGCATCATCCTCGGTCACAATGCCTTCGTCGCGCGTGCCGTTCATGATCTCGGCTCCGATCGCGTGAATGGTTCCAATGCGATCGCGAAGTACCGCTGCAATAATCTCCCCGCGTTCAGCCACGAATATCATTTGGTATCCAAACTCGGCGTGAAACTGATCGCACATTTTCTGAAGAGACAGGATTCGAATACCGGATTTGGTAGTGCCGCGGGACTCGGTACTGCCGCGGGACTTCGTAGTGCCGCCGGACGCCGAAGAAGCCGAAGATGCTGAAGAACCGGAGTTTTCCGGTGGGCTGTCGTTAATTTCGGCTGTGCTCATACGCAGAACCCCACTTGCGGTTTCTAGTCAGATCTTTAGACGAGTTCGAAAAGCTGCTAAGTCGTTAATCTCTCATTAAGCATGGTAAAACCAAATGCCGAAGTTAGCAATTGGTTTGTTTACTTTGCCAAACTGCTCCGTTTTGTCACTGTTTTCAAAAACTCTCTTTTGGAGTTATCGGCAGTTCATACCCGTGGCCCAAGCATTTATCCTGTTCTTGCTTTCGGACGCGGGCCAGCGCCACTCACCCGGTGAAACCCGGCACGTTTGGGCAGTTAGATCCGGCACGTTTGGGGCTTGGATTAAGCGGTTAGGAAGCCTAAAATACGTTATGCACAGATCAGATTCACCGCGTGCCAGCACACCTCATACTGTTTCGGTTCGCCCTGCAACACGTGAAGATGCGCAGGTAATTGCCACCATTTACAACCATTATATTGCCAACACGGTGGTGACCTTTGAAGAGGCCGAGGTCTCGGCGGCCGAGGTTTCAGGCCGCATAGCCGGAGTGTATGGAGCCGGTCTACCGTGGCTGGTGGCAGAGCTTGCTGCAGGAGAGTCCAACGTTGTCGGGTATGCCTACGCCACCGGCTGGAAGAGCCGTCCGGCGTATCGCTACACAACCGAGGTTTCGGTGTATGTTGCTCCTGGTCGTGAGGGGCTGGGCGTGGGTTCGGCACTGTACGGGCGCCTGCTCCCGGAAATAGCCGAGAAAGGAATACACGTGGCGCTCGGCGGCATTGCGCTTCCAAATATTGGAAGCGTTGCCCTGCATGAGAAATTTGACTTCCACAAGGTGGCGCACCTGGAGGAGGTCGGGTTCAAGTTTGGTCGTTGGATTGATGTTGGCTATTGGCAACGGACTCTGTAGCGAGTCGGCAGCTCCACCGCGCCGCTCGGCAGCTGCACCGCGCCGCTCATTCGAGTTCAGCCGGGAACCCAAACCGAAACCGAGCCAGCAAGGCAAGGGAAAGTGGCCCAGCCCTCGGCGTCGGTAGTGACGGGGTTGCGTATGTGCTCGGTCATGTCGATATACCGGGTACCGGCCGCGCCGGTCTGCATCTGTTTAGTCCAGTGCTCCGGGTTGCCCTTTGCAGCAGCCCCGCTCGCGCACCCTCTGCTCACATTGCTTGCGGCGCTCGCCGCAGACTTGGCGCTTGCCGCAGAACTGGTGCTCAACACAACAGCCAGCCCACCGGGGTGCTCGTCGGTACCAAGGCGCGTCCAGCCTATGCAGCCGGGATCATCGAAATAGTCTTTTTGTTCACCAAACGCGGATTTCTTTCGGACGGAGAGAAACTTGTCAATCATCCATTGATGGCGCTCCATCCAAATCTCGTGCGGCTTGCCGTCATTGCCAATATCGGTATAGTGCGCTCCGTAATAGTCGGCGGCAAAAATACAGGGGTAACCGTCACGCCGGAGCAAAATGAGGGCGTAGGCAAGCGGCTTGAACCAGGCTTCAACCACAGACTCCAGCGACTGCAGCGGTTGCGAGTCGTGATTGCTGACCAAAGTAACTGCCAGTTGCGGGTTCTGTTGCACCAAGGTCTTTTCAAAGATTAAGCGGATATCGTACTCCGCACCAAGCTTGCTTGCAGATCGGAAGAGCGTCGTGTAGGGAAAGAGTGTAGATCTCGGTGGTC